>JAGLHE010000254.1 GCA_023143685.1 Candidatus Omnitrophota bacterium | reverse complement strand
GCGTAATGTTTCGCGTAGTTTCGCGATTTACAGAAAAATCATGGACCTAATTTTCGAAAAAAGTGTGAAGGGCCGTCAGGGATTAAAGTTGCCTAAGTCTGATGTGGGGCAAGGCGCGGAAATTCCTGCGCAGTATCAAAGAAAAGCACCGGCTGAATTTCCAGAGGCCAGTGAACTGGACGTTGTGCGTCATTTTACGCGGTTGGCGCACCGCAATTTTTCTGTTGATGAAAATTTTTATCCTCTTGGGTCTTGCACGATGAAGTATAACCCGAAGTTTACTGAAAGTATTGCCGGGATCCCGGGGTTGAAAAATCTTCACCCGTTGTTACCGCAATTATCAGGGGGCGAGAGTTTAACGCAAGGGGCGCTTGAGATTCTTTATGAAATGGACCGGTTGTTGTGTGAGATATCAGGAATGGACCATTTTACAATGCAGCCGTTGGCTGGTGCCCACGGGGAGCTGACCGGGGTTATGATGATGGCCGCGTATCATAAGGCGAAAGGGAACAAAAAGAAATACATTATTATCCCGGATTCTTCACACGGAACAAATCCCTCAACCGCCGCGATCGCGGGATATGATACGGTCGCTGTCCCGTCCAATCAGGACGGGGTTATGGACTTGGCGAAGTTGCGGGAAAAGATTTCTCCGGATGTGGCAGGGCTTATGCTGACGTGCCCGAATACGTTAGGAGTATTTAATTCGGATATTGATAAAATCGCCAAGATGGTTCACGATGTTGACGGGATTATGTATTACGACGGAGCAAACTTGAATGCTGTGTTAGGAAGGTGCCGCCCCGGTGATCTCGGGTTTGACGTGATGCACGTTAACCTGCATAAAACGTTTGGTACGCCGCACGGTGGGGGCGGGCCAGGCGCGGGTCCGGTCGGTGTAACGAAAAAACTTGAACCTTATTTGCCGATATCACGCGTTGTCAAAAAAGAAAGCGGTTCCTTTGCCCTTGAGTACGATTTTCCTGAGTCGATTGGATATATTGCTCCATTTTACGGGAATTTCGGGATAATCCTCCGCGCGTATGCTTATATTCTTTTGTTAGGAAAAGAAGGCCTTCTCTCGACGAGCAATCACGCGGTTTTGAATGCCAATTACCTTAAAGAATGTTTGAAAGGCTGTTTTGATTTGCCCTTTGACCGCACGTGTATGCACGAGGTTGTTTTCTCGGCATCAAAGCAGGTTGCGCAAGGTGTTCGCGCGGTTGACCTTGCGAAATTTTTGATTGATCAGGGCATCCACCCTCCGACGGTGTATTTCCCCCTAATTGTTAAAGAAGCGCTTATGATTGAGCCGACAGAGACAGAATCCAGGGAAGCAATGGATGCCTTTGTTGCCAAAATGAAAGAGGCAGCCGCGTTAAGTGCTGATGATCCTCAAGCCTTTAAGCGTTTCCCTGAGACCACACCGATTTCCCGCCCCGATGAAGTCAAAGCAGCTAAAGAGCTTAATGTTAATTTTTTCAATGATTAATTATTCACTATTCGCCATTAACTATTAACTAATTCATAGTATAGGAATTTCAAAAGACCCCAAACGAAATTCCTACACGGGCATGAAATAGTTGCGAGCAATCAAAAGTGTCAAGCGAGCTTATTTTATGATTTTAAAAAACGTTTCTTTCAAAACTCCGGAAGAAAATATTTTGTATGACGAGGTTTTGCTCAAACTCGCTGAACAGGGTGCGCAGGGAGAGGTCTTGCGTCTTTGGGAGTCTCCGATGTTGTTTGTGGTGTTGGGGCGCATCAGTAAGGTGACGGAAGATGTGCGCGAGGATAATACAAAGAAAGATAATGTTCCTGTCTTGCGTCGTTTTTCCGGAGGGGGAACAGTGTTGCAAGGACCGGGGTGTTTGAATTATTCTTTAATTTTGTCAAAACAGAAGAATCCTCAAATCGTAGACCTGCGCCGTTCGTATCAATTTGTTTTAGAAAAAGTGATTGCGGCAATGGCGTCTTTAAATATCAGCGCGGAGTTCAAGCCGGTTTCAGATTTAGCGTTAACTGATGGATATAAGAAATTTTCCGGTAACGCGCAGCACCGGGCCAAGGCGCATGTTTTGCATCACGGTACAATTTTGTATGACTTTGATCTTGACCTTGTTGAGAAATATTTAAAAATTCCTAAAGCGGTTCCGGAATACCGGCAAGGACGTGCGCATAAAGATTTTATCGCGAACATCTGTTGCGATTCTAAGAAAATAAAAGAATCTTTGTGTAATGTTTTTGGCGCGCAAGAGGAGGCTGGAGTAACAGCCCAAGAGCGGTGCTGTTTAGATCAGTTTTTGGAAGATAAAAAGGAAGTTGTTTTTCTGTAGGGGGCAATATCCCATGCTCAAACAACTCCGCTTCGCTTCGTAACTGCGCGTGGGACATCTCACACTATTCGCCCTGTGCAGTAACTCGCCGATTGCTTCTTGTAAAACGAGTTGACAGCTTAAGATGGGTTTGTATAATTAAACAATTAATTCATCTTTTAATAAAAGGACGTGATTGTGAGACAGAGATATTTTGTTTTTATTTTAGCAGGATGCTTTTTGGTGGTTTTAAATTCTTATGTTATTGCTGGTGGGGCAGCCGGAAAAAAAGAGGAAGTTGTCTTAACAGAGGAAGCGAAGGGGGAGGGCGAGGTGGCAAAAACAGATTACGAAGAATATATAGATTTTTTCGAAGAAGTTTATGGAACGATAGACACAAACTATTATCATGAGGTTGTGCGTGAGAATTTTAACCGGTTTATTGATAAGTTTGACAAAGACATTTATGGCAAGCTTCAAGGTGAGGGGAAGTCCAGTGACTATATCAAGTGGCGTAGCGCCGCGTATTTGGTAGATTATCTGAAAAATAAAGATGATATCTTTTCGAAATTTCTTCCGCCAAAACCCGCCAAAAAGTATGAACAAACGGTTTTAGGTAAACGCATTGATCTTGGGATTGAAGGAAAAATAGTTGATAAGGGATTTGAAGTGACGCGTGTTGAGCCGCGGGCAGATGCGTATGAGAAAGGCCTGCGCGTGCCGGACGTTATTTTAAAGATCGATGATAAAAGTGTTATTGGCCTGGAACAAAAGGAAATTGAAACACTTTTGACTCCGCTTGAAAATGAAAAAGTTGTGTTGTCTGTTTTTGATGTTTCTGAAAACAAAGAGATTGAAATGGAGGTTGTCAGTAAAGAATATTTTAAACAGTTTGTGTTTATGGTTCCTGTTCCTGTGCCGGGGATATATTGTCTTAAGATTGAGCGGTTTAATCGAATGACTGCCCAGGATATGACAGGGTTTATGTCGCATATCTTAAAGAATAAAGGGACAGGTTTAATTATTGATCTTAGGGGGAACCCTGGCGGCCCACCGTTAGCCGCGCGTGAGATTTCATCCTTTTTCTTGCCGCCGGCAGAAGACTTCGCTCATTTTTATTGGAAAAATAAGCCCAAGGCTGTGTTAGATGTGCCAAGAATCCCGGAGCGGTATCATTATAAGGGCGACATTATCATTTTGGTGGACAAAAAAAGCGGTAGTGCTTCAGAATTGTTTAGCGGCATTTTGCAGAAACGCGGGCGGGCTGCGATTATGGGAACGAATACAGCCGGACAAGTATTGCTTAAGAGTATGTTTTATTTTGATGACGAATCAATGGTCTTGCTTGTTACCGCGCGCGGGCATCATCCGGATGGTGAGGTGTTTAGCTATGACGGGGTCCGGCCAAACGAGATGATCCACAATAAAGATGCCGATCTTCTTCAGTATGCCGCGTATTATTTGATTCAGCAGAGAAAAAAGTAGGCATACAAAATTATTTTAAAACATTTACCATGCAATGAATGCCGCCTTTTTTCTTATTAACTTCTGTGTTAACTTCCATAACTTCATAGCCTAATGATTCAAAAACTTTTTTATTCATATCAATGATTCTTTTATCTTCTTTTTTTGAGTCCGGGAAAATCGGCATAAATACTTTTCTTGTCTTTGTCTTTAAATCAACAAATGGAATAACATTAATAAAATGTTTGAAATTCCGCAAATTGTCCATAGTTAAGAAAATATCAACAATTGTATATCCTCTGGATTTCAGGATACCTGTTATTTCTTCAAGAAACATTTGGGCATCTTTAATGTTATCATTCACTCCGGGATCATTTGCTGGATAATCTATAATCTTCGCAACCCCGACATGTTTATCCGGCAAGAAAACTATTGCCTGATCCAAGTGATACATCAGTGAAGGCTGCAGCTTATCCGGCCTGAAAACAACCACCTCATCAACATTTAAAATATTTTTAAGAATTTTATAAATTCCGTCTTTGCCTACCGCGCTTTTTGAACCTGCCAAATGGTTGCTGACTGTCAAAGTCCCTTTTACAACATCACCGCCAATAAAACCAACTTGTTTGCCGTTGATTTTATCAACAAAAATATTTCCTCCCTTAAACAATAACGGAACCCGCATAACCTCTAAACCGGAATATTCACATGCAAATAAACATTCATTATCTGGATAAAGAACTTTTGAATCTTTTTCCGCGCTGAAATATTTATGGATGCAAGGAATTAACAACAGGATCTCTCCGTCATTCTCCATAACTTCAAAATAATCTTGAGACCATAATGTTCCAGGCTCTGCAAAGCAAAAATTATCGGTAACAGGGAATTTTATAAGATTTTCTTTATCTCTAAAAAGCAGGTAAACATCTTTTTCGATCTGTTTTTTAGAATCATATGTCAAATAATGAACTCTATTCGCGTAAGGCTTTTCTTTGATGGAACGTGATATCCCGGGAAAACGTGATTTGGGTAGAAACAAAAATATTTTAGTATATTCCGGCAGTTGATCTAAAAACGATTCATGATGTTCCAGTGATCTATCGTGAACTGAAAGAGATATAAATATTTCTTTCAGTGTTTTTTCATACTCGGGAACCATCCTGAAGGCAGATAAACGGCTAAAATCAAAATTAAAAATTCCGCCGACAGAAATTTGTTTCGATCTAAAGGAAACTTTGCTTAAGCAGAAAATGATAGAAAATAATACCAGGCCAATAATCCAGTATTTTTTATAAAAGTTTTTTCTTTGTTTTGGCTTCATAATTAAATTATTTATTGCCTCCCATTTCCCTTGAATGTAAGCCGGCCCTTCGGGTTCCGCGAGGATTTTGCGGGCTTCATTATAGTAAAGGAATTTTCTTTAAACATCAAAATTATTTTGTTATGTTATCCTGACTTTCGGTATGATTCAACCTTAATTTTCTTGTCTTTTAATACCCCGACAACAGGCACCTGCCTCAAAGACCCCAAACGAAATTCCTACACGGCTATGAAATAGTTGCGAGCAACCAGAAATATCAAGCGAGCTTATTTTATAGTATAGGAATTTCAAAGACCCCAAGCGAAATTCCTACACGGCTATGAAATAGTTGCGAGCAACCAGAAATATCAAGCGAGCTTATTTTATGAAAGAATTATATTGCAAAGCTTTCTGTCTCATATTATCCTGACATAAAGCTCGTGCAACGGGCAACGGGCAACGGGCAGCGGGCGACAAATAGCGTGTAAAGCGTAGTGCGTAGCCCGGTGTGCCTTGACTGCCATTAACTATTTACCAGTAACCAGCAGCTATCTTATGCTTATTCCAACCCTCCTGAAAATATTCGCAGCTCAAGTTGTCCTGATCGCTTTGATTGTTTTCGGGCTGAAAAAGCTTCTGGATAAAATACTTATCGATGTCGCGATTGATGATATCAAATATTGGCAATCTAAAGAAAAGCTGGCTGCCAAAATTGCGTTAGATGAGTATGAACCAACAGTGTCGACTCCTGACGAGATTATTATTGTTTCGCATAAGCCGTTAAAGCCGCGTGTTCAGCATTTAATAAGGAAAGAAGCAATTAAACAGTTCGGCGAAGAGATCACTTTTGATTTTCGAATTAATAAAGTAATTTTAGGTGGTGTTATCATTCAGGCAGGAAGTGTTATCCTGGACCATAGCCTCAAAGAACGCCTCAGTCGCGCCTTTGCAAGAAAGTCGTAAGTGCTAGTGTAGGAATTTCAAAGACTCGCAAACG
>JAGLHE010000253.1 GCA_023143685.1 Candidatus Omnitrophota bacterium | reverse complement strand
AAAGTACCGACCCGGTATTTCCATACAAATTAGCCTCGTTGCTTTCTGGACTACTGCCCCCACCCTCTCCATCACTATCGGCTGATCTTTTGTGCCAATGCCCACAAGGTATGTGTACCTTGCTGCCCCCTACTGAATAAGCCCCTTCTGTATTCCAAACTTGTGGCTCATTGTTTTCATTCCCTGTATAATTAATTACTGGCTGTGGAGTTGTCTGCCATTTCGGATTATTTAAATATCCCCATTTATCCGGTTGTTCTGTAAAATTAAAACTTGCTGGCCCAAGATCTTTAAATTCGTTCCATAATGTAGGAGTAATCAATGTATAGGCAGCACTCGTTATCGCAGAGTTTATATATCCAGACAATACGGCAATTGCTTTTAAAGTTCCTTCGAATACTGATATTGGTGTTATGTATAATTCAGATGATATTGTTGGTGTGCTTCCGTCAGTTGTGTAATATATAGAGCTTCCTGGCGTTGCGCTTGTTATCTCTATATTAATACTCTTTGAATATAATCCATCTGATGGATTAAAGACCGGTTGTTCTACTATTGGAGAAAAGTCAATATTTTCCCAAATCCGATCAATAGAATCCTCCCATATTCTATCTGCTGAATCTTCCCAGATGCGTGACATTAGATAAGCCTCATATTATATAATTTTAAAACTGCTATTCATATATAGTCTGTCGTTGGTAACTCCTTATGCTACGGTATGTCTACATACCAACCTACTACTAATATATTTATACTTGACCAAGTTAAATTTGATGCTTTATACTCAATCACTTGATTACTATCACAAGCAATATCTATTGTTTGTTCAGTATCCAAATTGGTCACAAGAGTATCAATCTGTACTTTGTTATAATCATTTGTATTACCATTCTTTCGCAATGAAAAACGAGAATCAATAACATCGTCTTCAATACGGACTCTTAATTTAACTCGTGTGCTATAAGGTGAAACAATAGATGATAAATCAAGATCGTGGTATGCATTATCTGTAGTTAAATCACCGATATCAAAATCCCAATCTGCTGGGTCGCCCCGGTCTACCCAACGTGGAGCATTAGCACAACCTTGTAAAACCCAAGCACCTATACCGGTCGCATTATCAACAGGAACAATAAAATAAGGCGATTCAGTTGCAGCTTTAACAAGAGTTGTATCATATCTATAAGGATGAAATAATCCATTATAAAGTCCAAAAGCAAACTCATCACTTGTTAATGCCTCTTGAACAGGTGGGCCAGCATCGCCTAAGTATGGAAAAGCATCAAGGGTATCTGCACCACCACCTGTTAAAAATGAAAATGATTTTATTTTACCTGCCATATCAAACTCCTTCTGCCATTAAAACCCACCCACCATAACCTGCCCGTTAAAATTCCATATTGCATTCCCAACCGGGAGCGTACTTGAAATAGAATAGCTAAAATCTTTCGGGTCACGAATTACAGATGCTTCATTATTAGTAAGCCAAATAAATTCAAATCCGTCAACGTACCGCCAAGTATTCCCGGCTGTTACTTCTATTTTCTCAACCAAAGCACCCGATACCCATTCATAAATCTTTGTAAGACCACAAACAACGATTACCCGGTTCAAAACAAATACCTGAGGGTATGGAAACCCGTCTGCAATCTCAGTTGTGGCAAGCCTAGTTATTTCGTCCATTGCCTGTAAAGTTTTGTCCCTACCCACAACGCCAACACAAGTTGTCAAATAACCTGCATTGCGTTTCATTCTTTTAGAAGGTCTTAACCCTTTCTCAAGATTTTTTACCGAAACGGTTGTCATAACTCTCCATTACCTGATTCAAACTTTCCTGATTCTGGGATAACTATCTGTTCATCTTTCTTAAAAGTTATATCAGGGGAGGTATTTACATTTTCAAGGTCAATATTCTTCATTGTATTAATCCGTTTTCGTATTTTATCAGGGGCTTCTTTTACGATATCAGCAAAGTCTTTTAACGGATCTTCCATTCCAGCCAACACGGAGGCTACAATTTTTTCATGACCTTTAAATTCGGTGTGTTTTTTGTAAAAATCTTCGTTCATTTCACTTAATGCTTTAAGCTCCATGATCATGTTCCCGACGACTTCCGGGATAAGAAGTAAAATTTCTTCTTTGATTTCTTCTTTAAATTCTTTGATTTCTGTTGATGTCATTTTGGTTTTCCTCATAAAAATCAGGTAGGCTATCTTCGGGAATTAATTGTCTTAACCTTACGAGCCCTTGATTAAATATTTCTTCGTAATTTTTCATGTCAACTTTGCGGCCTTCCATGCCTAATTCAATCTCGTTATAGATTTCCTTAAGGGCATAACCTACGATTAACTGTCTATGAAGAACCAAGGGTATGTCTGTTGGGATATCGTCATCTGCTATCAATGTGGCGGGAGTAGAATAATAATTAACTGTTAAAGTTTCAGGGGAGGACGGGATGCCACGATAATGCAAAATACTCCCGTTAATGGAACACTTATCGACTGACCCGGTTTCTTCTTTGTATAAATGTAGGAAATTTTGGAAAGACGAAATTATAGGAATCTTATTTGAGTTAGAATCTTTGACAATAACAACGTCACGATTGAAATCAGCGGGTAATGAAACGAAAGAATTGGCGTCTGTGTCTACGGTATCAGTCGTGTATAAATCTGGCAAAGGTGGGCTTAAATCGAATCTTCCGGGAAGAATAACACCTGTTGCTACTGCTTGGACACCTTCATTTATAAAAGCGTTAATTCTTGTTGGATCATAATCTGAGTTGCTAATTATATCTTCAACTACGTCTCGCATTTGAAATAAATTCATAATTATTCCTCATAAGTTACATAAGGTGGGTAAAGCGGTTTATCCGAAAAATCGTTTGCAGTTGGGTCACCTTGAGCAAATGCAAATTTAACCCAATTAGCCATGATATGCCGTTCCATAGCATCCGATTGGGCATGTGACTTTCCTTGGTCCATAAAAAGCCGCTCAAGTTGAGATTCAAGACGTTTTTGTTCTTCTGTAACTGTCCACTTGCTGGAATCTCCAAATTTGTGTTCAAATTCAGTGCAAGCTCTTTTCAGAAAAACTTTTACATGGGGACCGATTCTTTTGTGAACAATTCTCTCAATCATATTTTTGCATTCAAGACCTTCCTCTTTAGAATCGTTGTACATATACCCTCCATACAATGCGCCAACCGTGTATCTTTTTTCGATTCCGCACTTAGATGGAAGATCAAGCTCAACAAGAATTTCATAAAGCTGAAACAATTCAATAAGTGTATGAGGCCGGATAACAACTTTCCAGCATTTCTGACAATATGAAGGTATAAATTTATAAAAGTTAAACCAAACTTGATGCCACATGCCACAGTTTCTTACAATCCCTTGTCTTACATGAATCCATGGGGTTTCGGATTGCATCCTCATGTCTGCCTCAAGCCTACCCGATGAATTAAACTGGTAACTCTGATTATTAAGCAGAGATAAAATAGGATCAAGTAAGTCTGTTTCAATTAAATTTTTGTATCTATCTGTAATTTTCATTTTATCGGAGTATCCTTGGGTAAATGCCCGACAACCCACCCAAGGAATCTTTCGACTCCATTTGGGTTGCCGAGCAAAGGGTTATAGTGACAGAGCGTGTATATCCAACTCTATGTCAAGCAAAAAGCCCATAGCAGCACTGGATGCTGACGCTTTGGCGATAGTAGTTTTAAGCACTGCACCAGCGGCAAGAACATTACTTCCTGTACTTGCGTTAGGTGTATACACACCAAGAGCCGCTACAGCCACCGAACCTGTTGTGCCGGGGATGGCAGTTGTCCCAATAGCAGCCGAGCTATTGCTTGTGTTAACGGTTGTCGCGGTCAATGTTGCACCAGATGATTTAATGGATGTTGCAATCTGAGCAATAGCCCTGATATCTCTCACAACACACCGATAAGGCACGACAAAGTATGATGTTGCTGCGGCTGAAGCTGCTGCGGCTAACGCCACTTGAAATCTTGAAGCTGAAATCATTTTTGATACTCCTATTTTTTATTTTTAAGCAGGTTCAGTCAATCCGGTAAACCGGGCGTGGGCTGCTCTATAATCTGTCACCAACTGACCAATCCAACGGGTATTTGCAACCATTGTGTCTGGCTGCTCCTTGTCGTATTCCCATATGGGTTTGGTAAAAGGATAGTCCTTGTGGGTCTTCATGTTCAGGAATCTTGTGTTAAGACCGTCCATGTATCCTGCGGTTTGTTTATCATCGGCCACAACTGGAACGCCGCCGAAAAGAACATTATCAAACCCGGCATTTGCCATTTTTTCATCTTTGTATCTTACGTTCGCCTGAAGGGTTCGCTCATAACCATCCTTCAAAAGATCGGTTGTGATATAAAGATCCGGTTTTTTGTTCTTATTCTGGCCCACCTGGGCAGTCCGTCTGATTTCCTGCATGATTTTGTAGGTAATTGCTCCGCCATCAGTATCAACATTTGCCTTCCATGTTGCCATGTCGTCTTCTGCAATTTCGCCGTATGCTGTGGAAGTGGTAGTGTTAAAAAGATCACCGAGGCCAAGGACGTTATCAGCAGTTGCAGCAGCAGAATAAACGTCTGTACCAAGATCATCTCTGGCAGACTTGTTAATGCTGTTGAGTTTTGCCTGAACAAGATTGACAATTGCTTGAGAGCCAGTATTCTGAACTTGCTCGTTAAGATCAATCGCATTTGAACCATAAACACCGGCCCATCTAAACCGGGCAGCGTTAATGATATCTTTCTTGCTCTGAGGAATCAACGTGGTATTACCATAAGCGCCTGAATGAGATTTTGCATACTCAAGAGGAACTCTGATTTTCTCACCACCGTCAACCGTCTCGCCAGGTTGAACCATCGTGTCTTGGAATTTCGAACCTGACATCAGTATCCACAATAGAACACTGTCATCAAAAATATTGTCAGTTGCCATTTTATTCAGGAAATAATCATTTGTAACGGCCTGAATCTGTGTAAGGCTAAGAGCCATTTTTTACTCCTTATTAGGGAGCGGCTGCATTAAAAGCAGCTAATCCGCTATCCCTCAATTCTTGTTTTGTTTTTGGTTTGTCACCCTTTCCGACATCAATGGCTGATCCAGGGGTTGAAAGAACTTTTTGCGTGTTCGTGTCCCCTGTTGCAATCTTTGCCATTTCTGCCTTGCCCTCTTCGATTCCTTCGGCCTTGGCTGTTGCAATCTTTGTATCAACATCTACAATTGCTTGGCCAGCTTGATACGCGTGAAAGGCGCTAAAGTCATCATGAAGCCCTGGGAGGGTGTTTTTAATTTCATTCAATGCTCCAGAAGCTTGAAGTTGCTCAAACTCTGGGTTATTAGAGAGAAAAGCTGCTTTTGAAGTATCGGCTTGCTGTTGAGTCTGAAACTCCTGAACGCCTTTGATTGCGTCACCTGTTGCTCGCTCCGTGGTAACAACCGCCATTTTTGCCAAGCCTTCTGTATAAGATAGATCACCGTCTTCAACTTGTTTGTTTATTTCGGCAATTTGATTGTCGAAGGTATCCACTGTTTCGGTGGGCTCCGCTTTTTTTTCAAATTGTTTTGTTAATGTATCAACCTGTTTTCTTGCGTCACCAAGCTCCTGCCCTTGTTTCCCGTTTAGCTTTTGAGAATTTGCAAAACCTTCTTCCAATTCTTCAAGGGTATTGAACTTGCCGCCGCCGAATGTGACCGGTTCTTTTTCTGCTGCCGCTTCTGCCTCGGCTGCCGCTGCTTCTACATCATCATTTGTACTTGTCGCTTCATTTACATTAACTACTCCATCTTCTGCCATTTTCTCTCTCCTTGCTGGGGTGGACTGCTCCAGTATCCCAATTTTTTAAAGGGCGGCTAATTCGTGGGGACTATACCGGTATCCTTTAAATATTTATTATAGTCTGTCCTTGTCTCAATGCGTCTTATTCCGGGATCATCAGTATCCTGTAATTGCCTGATTATTGATTCGTCAAGCCAAACAGGGTGATCGTCCTGGATGCCGCCGTGACCAAGTGTTAAAATCTTTTTTGTTTTGCCGCCACATTTCGGGCAGGACTGAAGATCTTTGAGCTTGCTTAATGGTACGAGTTTATCAAAGGTTTCCTGGCAGTCCTGGCATTTGTAATCGTATAGTGGCATGTGTTTTCCTAAATAAAAAAGCCTCCTTGAATAAACAACTTAATGTTTACCCAAGGAGGCTTGTGCGTTCTTGGCTTAACCCAACACGTTCAATTGGAGGTATTGGGTCGCTATGTTATTTTAGTATATCAAATTTTCTCGCCTTTTAAAACCTTTTCAAACATAGACTTTGCAAAGCCTAATATTCTTAATATTGCGGTTATTATTTGCTTTTCTGTTTGGGTCATTTTGCAACTTTCGTTTTCCCGTGCGCACACGATTGATTCCTATCAGACAATAAGTTGTTCATTCGATCTATCATCCTATTAATAAGTTTGTCTATAATATCACTTTCGTCAACAACAAAACCATCTGAGCCCGGCTTAATAGGATAAGAAATATCAGAATTAACAAACACTCCTGTAAATTTATTTTTAGATGTGGTTAAAACACAAAGACAATCGCCATCTATGGAAATATGGATATTGCATGGACGGATTATTCTTTTCTTAATATTTTTAATCAAATCAAAGACCATCCTATAGTCTGGTTTATTTTCCATTACGCACATGCTCCAAAAAAGATCCCTAAATTTTCAGAACATCCCATCAAAACACCTTTGTTATATTCATAAACGATTTGAAAAATGTTTTCACTTTCTTGCGCATCATATATCTTGTTGGAGTGGGACATTCTGCGTTTGAATTCCGCATTTTCGATAATTTTATTTGAATGTTTTGCTGTTGTATTTATCATACTGCCTCCTTTATAATTCTTTCAATCATAATTTTCATCGTAGATGTTTTGGATTTATCTTTTTTAAGCACCCCCAACAGCCGGAATATTTCTTCTTTGCTAAATCTCTTTCTAACTCTTTCTAAATGATAATCAGATAATAGCAATTTATTATCGTCTAAAATTACAATAATATTATCTGGATTATCAGGACAATGAGGATCACAATTTTTTAAAGTGAGTAAAATACAGTTTTCGCATGTCTCGGGTGCATAATATTCGTAAATCATACCGCCTCCTGACCTTTCGAAACTTTCTCAACGCCTGGTTGATCTGTTTCAGTTTGTGGCTGCATTAAAAATTGTTTTAACTGTGCAGCCTGCTCCTCTGGCAATCCTGATTCTATCAAAATATTAAGCGCTTCGTCAAGCTGTGTTTCTCCCATGCGCTCAATGACTGCTTTTCTGTTTGGGTAATTAACATCATCAAGGAGTGCGATTCTATCAATTGCGTTTGCGCCATAAAGTGCCATGGACTGTTCCTGCTTGTGAACACTTGAAGTTGAAATAGTTGAATTA
>JAGLHE010000252.1 GCA_023143685.1 Candidatus Omnitrophota bacterium | reverse complement strand
CAAAAACGCAGCAGCTATTCATGAAATCGTATAACATCGGCACAACCTATGGCGTCATGCTCCCTTATAGTAGAACACACGAGAAAGAAGCCGACCACTTGGGACTGATCTTCATGGCCATGGCTGGCTACGACCCGCACACCGCAATAGACTTCTGGCAAAGAATGGCAGCTTCAAAGGACGCCGCCAACCGCCCGCCCGAACTACTAAGCACTCACCCAGCCAGCAGCACAAGGATCCAAAACATAAAAAACCTGATCCCCGAAGCAATGCAATACTACAAAAAACCACGATAATAGCCCCCACAAAACCTTGCACCCTCGTCCAAAATGAGTAAAATCAGCATAGCAAGGTGATTTCATTTGAGCAATCTACCCTCCGTAGCTTCATGCGACGTGGATTAACAGATAGATTATTGGCTAATCAGGTATATTCTGTTATTATGTCATACGGGATACGAGAAAAGTTTATCTACTGAGTTGTTTGTTGACGATAAAAGACTGGTTGAACTTGCCAGCAATAGAATCCAAATTCAGAGGAGCTTAACAGCCATTAGCAATAGTACTATAACAACCAGCAAGTTACGTTCATACTTGGGCAAGTGCGGCTATAAAGGGCTACAGTTGCAGGAGGATTATGTTTATTATGAGGCTGACCAGAAACGGAATGTGTCATTAGCAGGCTTCTCTCAGGAAACGCGTAATGCCTCCACTGCTTGTATTGCTGTGTTGGATGGTAATGTTTTTGCTCAGAATGAGATTGAAGCAAAGGTTTCTCTTTATCGATCTTTCGGGGGATCTGTCATTTTAGTTTGCCGTGATGATGTTTTGCAGTTTTGGCATTTTTCAGAGGGCAGACCGGTTTGCAAAGAGCAAAAGAAAATAAACCAGTTGGATCGTTTTTTTGCAAAATATAAGGATAAGTTTTCACCCAGTAGAATTTCCAGAGCCAAAATGCTAGGTCAATTTGACAAAAAAAGCCGACAGTTGAGTTTTCATGATTTTGGTTTGATGTCGATTGTCGAAAAGGATGAAGGAGAATATCTTTCCGGACTAATAGAAAGAATGATTAATGAACTTAGCAGATTAGCAAATATTGAGCAGGAATCAGACCAAGGCGCAAAATGGCTCACACAAGCCGCATTCTGGTTGGTTGGCGCAAAAATATTAAAAGATAAAGAAGTGAAAAATTTCAAGACGTTAAACTTAGCAGATATCGATTCGCTTTCAAAAAGAATAAATCGTCATTATGATGCCAATACTCCTTTAGATATTACCAACACGAAAAAAAGAAGAGCTCTTGAATGTGTCGCATCTGAAATCTTGAAACCTGTTTCGAGTTTTTCGCACTTATCGATAAATTCTTTGGCCTATGTTTATGAAAACACTTTAATTACCAAGGCTACTAGAAAAGCTTTAGGGACTCACGCTACACCTTCATGGCTTGTAAATTATATCGTTTGGCAACTTGTGGACTGGATTGAAAATATCCCGCAGAAAGATAGAGTTATTTTTGAACCGACCTGCGGCCATGCCCCCTTTTTGACGGCTGGTGCAAGAATCCTAAGTTTTCTTTATAAAGGCACAGAAAGTGAACGGCATGAATACCTAAAAAATCATCTGATCGGAATCGAAAAAGATCCCTTTGCCAAAGAAATTGCCCGTTTGGCACTTACATTGGCTGATATTCCCAACAAAGATGGCTGGAAACTTTTAGATGCAGATATTTATAATGGCGATATGCTCAAAGATGCAGCCCAAGGGGCAAATATACTGCTGTGCAATCCTCCATTCGAAAATTTTTCTCCAGATGATAAACAAAAATATCATGACCTTAAAACAGGTAACAAAGCCGCCGAAGTTTTGGACCGGACATTACGTTATATGCCGGATGGTTCAGTATTTGGTGTAATATTACAGCAGGGCTTTCTGGACAAAAAAAATCTGACTGAGTTAAGGAAATACATTCTTGATAATTTTGAGTTAAGAAAAATATGTAATTTGCCGGACAATGTCTTTGCCAAAGCTGGCCACCCATCAACGGTATTGCTGGGGCGTAAAGTTAAATCAAATAAAAAGATTTCGTATCTAACAATCTCTAAGACTGCACTAGAAGCTTTTACAGATAGTTATCAGGCAAAAGAAGAAAGTTTCTCAAAAGATTTTTTCTATAAAGCAGAAAACTGTAGTTTAAAAGTTATCGAATTAAGAGAGATATGGGATTACTGTAGAGAGTATCCTAAATTTCAGGAATCCGCAATAATTGGTAGAGGAATTGAATATAAGGATTTTGATAGCTCCGTGAAAAAAAATAAGTTTCCCGGTGCAGTAAAAGGATATGCCAGTTTTGAAAAAACTACTGGAGGCGCTAATCCAAAAAAAGTTGATCTCAGTATTACCGAATTACCCGATTTGTTCTGGATGAGCCTCAAGGAAGATGACATCCAAAATCCTCGTTATGGAAAACAATGTGGATTCCCTCAAATTATAACGAGTTATTTAAGAACAAGCAGAGGTGTTTGGCGAATCAAAGGCTTATTAGAGTTAGATGGACTCCCTCTATCAAACAAGCTAATTTCTATTCGGCCAATCTCCTTCGAAGGCAAATCTTTATCATTGCATTCTATCTGGGCATTGGTAAATTCACCGTTTACTAATGCTTATATGTTTTGTCATTGTCGACGCCAGAACCTTGAAGGAACATTGAGGAGAATGCCTATTCCATTTGAAGGCAAGGATCTATCCCGTTTAGAATCGATGACTAGAAACTACCTTGAATTTGAACAAAACGGCAAGTTCGAATTAAGGGAGGAGAACACACTTGCAGAAAAGAAACGACAATGTCTCTTGGCCATAGATGCTGAAATTTTACGCCTTTATGATTTACCTCCCAGATTGGAAAAGCAGTTATTGGATTTTTGTGCCGGACATGAGCGTAAGGGAGTTGGTTTTAATTTCGGTAAATATTTCCCGGAAGGATTTGAGTCATGGATTCCGTTGCACCAATACCTGTCCGAAGAATACCAAAGGTCAACGCCTTCATTTGTAAAGAAATGGGTGGAAGAAGTAAGGTCGCCTGAACTGACCAAAGCCCTTGAAATTGCTGTTGAAGCATTTGAGGAAGATTGATATGCGGACTTTTTTGCTTGATACCAACATTTGGGAATATTGGTTTAACAAGGAAAGTCATCCTGAAAAATATTCCAATATTGAGCATCAGATCAGAGAACTTGAAAGCCTTGAAAAAAGTTCAAACGAATTTGCGTGGAGATTAGGGATATCCTTCGTAACTTTGGGCGAAATTGATTATGGTTATAATGTGATGACCAAGAAAGAACGATCTCGTGAACATGAATTTCGCGCGTTTATTAACAGTAAGAAACCTTGGATTCCCCAGATTGACAAGCATGTTGCAAAAGAATATGGGAAACTCAGGGCAGGTTTATTTGAGACCTATGCTCCAAAAAACAAAAAAAGAAAAGGTCTTCGTCCAGAACAACTCATTGACCCTGTTACATCATTGAAACTTGGTATACAAGAAAATGACCTATGGATTGCTGCGCAAGCGGTTTCTCGTAATTTGACCCTGATTACTAATGACAAGATGGATCGCATCAGTAAGGTTGCAGGCAAATCTCTTCATATTGACAACTGGGCAATAAATCGTAAATAGGATACATCTCCATAGCCCCCCCTTTTCTTCGTGTTCATTAGTGTCCATTCGTGGTTCCAGTAGTTAAAAATCTTCCAAACGCGCTTGCACTATCTTGCTATTGGGCAAAAAAATAAAAAATTATTACTCCTTTCCTAACAACAACTTACCGTTTTTAACCC
>JAGLHE010000251.1 GCA_023143685.1 Candidatus Omnitrophota bacterium | reverse complement strand
GTTTATCAATCTCATATCCCCCCTCAAGGGTAATTAAAATTCGATCTTTTGCGTATTTTTTGGCAATTTCTTTTATTTTTTCTGATTGTTTTAACATTTTTTCTTAGGTGGCTTTACTGTCGGAATATAATACATACCGTCCAACCGTATTTGTGCGACATCTCCAGCAGAATCAGACTCTGTGTACCATAAACCACTTATGGAACTCTGATACCATGTGCCCTTATTAAAATCGGTGATTGCCGATCCATTATTCATAGCTGATTCGCTTGCATCGTTGGTCTTACAAACACACTCATCACTTGGCAATCTTTTACACCTACATTTTCCCATATTAATCCCTCGCTCACAGGTTATGCAAATCGTTATATTGCACTAAGTATTGAACACAAAAAAGGTCTGCATTCTCCGCATCCTTCGTCATATCCACACTCAGATTCGTTTTCTTCTATATAGCCACAATTAGGCCACATATGTTCGCATTTATTTTGTTCAACAGAATCACCAAGAGCACAAATATTAAACTTCCCAGCATTTTTACATATATTTAAATCTTCACATGTTACACCGCCAAGTTTACCCATAATAAATTCCTCAGTTAAATTAGGTATCGAGAGATCATTATTCATGGCCACCGTTCCAGCTTCGTTCTGGCTCTCCATCCCATCTTAGAAAATCGAGGAACGAATCGAACCAATCTCCATACTTCAAATATCTCTGATATCTCTTTTTGCTTCTGGTAAGTTTTGGAGGTTTTGGGCTATGAATTGCAACCGTATCTTTTCCACAATCTGTAACCCTGAAAAAGTTCATTCCACCTGCGTTTTTTTGTGGCCCAAAATCTTTCATAAATCCGGCTTCAACTAGCTTTGAACATAACTTTCCATCTTCTCCATCAAGATCAGTGACAAAGCTATTCCTATATTGTTCCCCTTGGCCATATTGATCAACACCGAGAGAATGTTGTAATATTTTCAATAATTCTTTTTCCATAATCATCTCCAAACAAGATCAAATGGTTCTATTCAGATAATATTAATCATCCAATCACCTCATCAATATTCTTCTTAATCACAGAAAACTCACAGGCCCACACCCAAGGGTTAGATTCCCATGGGAAGTTTTTTCTAATATCCTTTTGCTGGTTGTAGATGGAGTCCCAAAGGTAAGAAAAAGCATCCTTTGCAGTCTTGAAACCAACACAATCACCACCCATATACTGTTTTTCAGTTTTAGAATAATTTGGTGGACTGCAATTACTTAATTCTTTTATCCCTTCATTCAGTGCCCTTAATTCATCAATATTCTGCACTCTCTCCACCCATACTCGCTCAACTTTGAGAGTGATTCGTGAAGCCCAACGAGGCATGTGGATATTCGGTCTCCACGGGAACCCGCGCTCATAAGCATCATTGTCCCACCCACCATCGGCGGCATATACTGTCACGTAAAAACTACTTTTCTTTTCTGGTATTTTTTCGGCCGCATACCACTCATCACAACAGCCTGATTCATAATCATACGAAAAATGAACAGCGTTCCATGTCTCCCTTACATAGAGAAGATCGCCAGGTTTGCCGAATGGACACCTTGCGAAACCTTGTACGTTGTCTACAGAATCAAAATCATCACACTCTTTAAATGGCTTCTGCACTGGCCTTCGGGTATGGATCTTTCGGCCACCGAGAATGGCCTGGACCATCTCAGTATTAAAAAGTATCTGTCTGGCTTTCATTTCGGAAACTCCCTGCCCTGTAGATATTCAGGAATAGGGGCCTTGTTAG
>JAGLHE010000250.1 GCA_023143685.1 Candidatus Omnitrophota bacterium | reverse complement strand
TCGGTCATCCAATCGGTATTTTGATCATACACCACAATACAGAATTTTTTATCAGTAAAAAAATTTATAGGATGAGAAGAAAAGCTGTAACATCTCGCTAATGCTTTTGGTTGTTCTTCTAAATTAATAAGAAAAAGTACTTTATTTATTTCTATATGGGCTACGCGGTCATGAATACTTATTAATTTTTCGGCAATTTCTTTTATTTTTTCTGATTGTTTTAACATTTTTTATTTAGAGTCATCCAGCCTTCTAACCAATATATCAAGTGCCGCCTTATCTGGCATGGGCATCCATTTTCGCTTATCCATTACTGCTATTGCTTCACAAGGCGAAAGACCGCCACGCCCCGCTAGTTGTTTTAAAGTTTGGCCGTGATTTCTGTTAGCCCATTCTTCATTTAACATCATGAATGGAATTGAAATATCTAGCCTGGCTCCACATCCAAGCATGATAGGCATTGAAAGATCGTTATTCATGGCCACCGTTCCAGCTTCGTTCTGGCTCTCCATCCCATCTTAGAAAATCAAGGAACGAATCAAACCAATCTCCATACTTCAAATATCTCTGATATCTCTTTTTGCTTCTGGTAAGTTTTGGAGGTTTTGGGCTATGAATTGCAATTGCATCTTTTCCACAATCTGTAACTCTGAAAAAGTTCATTCCACCTGCGTTTTTTTGTGGTCCAAAATCTTTCATAAATCCGGACTTAACGAGCTTTGAGCATAACTTCCCATCTTCTCCATCAAGATCAGTGACAAAGCTATTCCTATATTGTTCACCTTGACTATATTGATCAACGCCGAGAGAGTGCTGTAATATATGCAATAGTTCTTTTTCCATAATCATTTCCAAACAAGATTAAAAAGCAATTACTATTTTCATTTCAATATCTCATCAACATTCTTCTTGATCACAGAAAACTCACAGGCCCACACCCACGGGTTAGATTCCCATGGGAAGTTTTTCCTAATATCCTTTTGCTGGTTGTAGATGGAGTCCCAAAGGTAAGAAAAAGCATCCTTTGCAGTCTTGAAACCAACACAATCACCACCCATATACTGTTTTTCAGTTTTGGAATAATTTGGTGGACTGCAATTACTTAATTCTTTTATCCCTTCATTCAGTGCCCTTAATTCATCAATATTCTGCACTCTCTCCACCCATACTCGCTTGACTTTAAGGGTAAGTCGAGAATCTTTTCTAAGCATGAAAATTGACGGTTTCCATATAACCCCTTCAATACCGAAATCTTCACTAATAGCGACTTCATAAGGTATTGTATTGTTCTGGCCTTCGCCTTGTTCGATAAACCATTCATTCCCCTCGGCACAAACAACAGCACCAACACAAAATTTTTCTCTCACATAAAGAAGATCGCCAGGCTTGCCGAATGGCGATTTTGCCCAAACACTTTCTCTGTCCTTTATTGTGCCCCTCGATATGGAGTAAGTGAACTTGGCATATAGTCCGCCACTTGTGTCCATCAAGCGAATATCTCGCTTATATCCTCGCAAAATCTCCCAGTGATGCTGATGAGGCTGCGGTTTCACCGGCCTTCTGGTCTGTGTCTTCCGGCCACCGAGAATGGCATTAACCATCTCGGTATTAAATAATATTTGTCGCGCTTTTGGAGGTTTAGGTGGAGCATAACAGCCCACATTTTTATCGCCTCCTTGTTCATTGCACCTTTCACATCCTCTACTATTTACACAATCCGTAGTATTCATTTCGGAAACTCCCTCCCTTGCAGGTATTCAGGAATAGGGGCCTTGTTAG
>JAGLHE010000025.1 GCA_023143685.1 Candidatus Omnitrophota bacterium | reverse complement strand
AAAATATCAAGCGAGTTTATTTTAACTTCGTACATCGTACTTTTTAATATTTTTATCTCTAAATGACCCACAAATTAAACCCCTCCCAACAAAAAGCTGTTGAACATCAAGGAAGCCATCTTCTTATCGTCGCCGGGCCTGGCACCGGCAAGACGCATACCCTTACTCACCGTATTATCCGTGTTGCGGAAACTTTACCCCAAGATCAAAAGATCCTTGCTATTACCTTCACAAATAAAGCTGCTGAGGAGATGTTGGCCCGGGCAAAGGGCTACGCGCAACGCGCAACGATAACAACTTTTCATAAATTTTGTCTAACAGTGCTTAAGGAATATCAAACGCAAGCGGGATTGCCTGATAGCTTTCGTATCGCGTCTGAAGATGAGATTGCTGAAATTTGTAAAACGGTTTGGCCTGATAAAACAAAAAAAGAGCGGCGGTTGACCCTTGAAGAGATTTCTATTTGGAAGGCGGGAGCGCTTGATAAAGAAGTTCCTCAAGAGATAAAGACATTTCAAGAGGTATTGAGGCAAAGATCGTTATTGGATTTTGATGATTTATTATTTGAAACAGATCGTTTATTGCAGTCGTGTCCTGAGGTTCTGGACTCTTTGATTGCGGACTATCCTTATGTTTTTGTTGACGAATACCAGGATATTAATCCGGTCCAATGGCGGTTGTTAAAAATGCTAGTGGACGCTGGTGCTCAAATCACGGCTATTGGGGATCCGAATCAGTCGATTTATGGTTTTCGTGGGTCAGATGTGACATTTTTTGAAAGCTTTATGGATGATTTTCCTGGGGCAGAGGTAATGACCTTATCTGAAAATTATCGATCCACCAGGAATTTGTTAACAGCCTCATCACAAGTTGTGGCGAACAATCGTAGCTGCCATGTTCCGGATTTAACAGCAAGTATATTTGATGAAGGCCGCCTTATTATTCATGAATCGTCAACAGACAAAGCAGAGGCTGAATATGTTGTACATAGTATTGAAAAAATGGTTGGAGGAACGAGCATGTTTTCTCAGGATTCCGGCAGGGTGGGGCATGAAGAGGGGGAACGAAGTTTTGGCGATATAGCTGTGCTTTATCGATTGAAAAGTCAGTGCCGTGTTTTAGAAGAAGCGTTTGACCGTAGCGGGATGCCGTATCATATCGTCGGAAAAAAAGACGCGCAAGAAGATGATGTTTTTTTTGATGCCCATGCTTCAGTCCAATCGGAAGTTGATATTGAAGCAGAAAAAGTAACGCTTATGACTTTGCATGCGGCTAAGGGATTAGAGTTTACGGTTGTTTTTATTGTGGGATGTGAGCAGGGGTTTTTGCCTCTTGATTTAGAAGGAATGGAAACGGATGTTGAGGAAGAGCGGCGGTTATTTTACGTCGGAATGACGCGGGCAAAAGAACAACTTCATTTAAGCCACGCTAAACGTCGTCAACTTTACGGAAAAACATATCAAAACAAACCATCTTGTTTTTTATCTGATATTGAAGAAGAGCTGAAAGAACGCCATATTGCACAGCAAAAGAAGCAATCGAAGAAAAAAGATGATCAAATGACTTTATTTTAGTTGATGTTAGACAGATGATAGAAAACAGTTGGCAGATTACAGAAGACAGAAATAATCCTTAGATACCAGATACGCTTATCTTCTTACATTTTGCAGTATCACATCCACCGGGCTGATTTTATTGAGGGAATAGAAATGTAGTCCTGGCGCTCCGCCATCGAGAAGGCCTTTGCATTGACGGATCGAAAATTGAATTCCTTCTTCTAAAGTCCGTTCAAGGTCGTCCTGGATAGGTTCAAAGATCGTTTTAACTTCGTCTGAAATTGAAGCGCCGCAGAGCTGGCAGAATTTTACAAGATTTTTATAATTTGTAATAGGGAGAATTCCCGGAATAACGCGAGCAGTCACACCGATTTTGCGCAGACGTTCAACATAATCAAAATAAAGCTGGTTGTCAAAAAATAGCTGCGTCATGACGTAATCAGCCCCGTTATCAATCTTTATCTTTAAGTATCGGGCATCCTGCTCAAGGTCAGGGCACAATATATGGCCTTCTGGAAATCCGGCAACCCCTATTCCGAAATAATCACTAAAATCTTTATGAATGGAAGCGCAAAGCTCAGAGCTGTATCGAAAGTTGTTGTCTCCTGGAACCCAGTCCGGATTGTCTTGAGGCGGATCTCCCCGTAGGGCCAGGACGTTGCAAATGTTTCGGTTTTTGATGTTTTCCAGGATATTTTTGATCTCTTCTTTGGTGTGACAAATACAGGTTAAGTGCGCGACACCAGGGATATTGTGTTTTTCTTGAATGAGTTGGACAATATCAAAGGTCTTGTCCCGACTGCCACCGCCAGCACCGTAGGTGCAGGAGATAAAATCAGGGTTAAATTCACATAATTCTGTAAGGGTGTGCAGAAGTTTTTCGTAACCTTTTTCCGTTTTGGGAGGAAAAAGTTCGAACGAATAGGTGTGTTCTTTTTCTTTAAAGATTTCAGAAACTTTTCTGATCATTTTATAAAATATTAGAGACAGTTGACTTAATATGTTTGGCATTATATCATGCCTCATATGTCGTGCCTATTCTAAATTTGAGATTGTTTGAAATAATTTTATATTATATTTGTCAGGAGTCAGATGTACATTCTAGGAATTAGCAGTTACGCGCATGAGTCTACGTGTTCCCTTATCAAAGATGGCGAAGTCCGGATTGTTTTGGAAGAGGAGCGCTTTAACCGAAAGAAACATACAATGGAGTATCCTCGATATGCCATTGAGAAATGTTTGGCTATGGAGGGGATTACTATTGAAGATGTTGAGGAAATTACTTTTTTCTGGAAGCCACAAAGAGAGGTAACAGGAAATATTAAACATGTCTTAAAGTATTTTCCGGCTAGCTTGAACCTGCTTAAAGGCCGTCCACAAGGAAATGAGTTGCCTTTTGTTAAGCGTGTTGTTTCTATGCAAAATGTGGGGCAAACAATTAAAAGGCATTTTAGTT
Organism: Candidatus Omnitrophota bacterium; assembly: GCA_023143685.1. Lineage (GTDB taxonomy): Bacteria > Omnitrophota > Gorgyraeia > Zapsychrales > JANLHA01 > JAGLHE01. The sequence goes on along the minus strand of JAGLHE010000025.1, from coordinate 13,133 downwards.
TATCGCAGGCGCCTAGGGTTGAATTTGTTGAACATCACCTTGCTCACGCAGCGAGTGCGTTTTTTGTCTCGCCATTCGAAGATGCGGCGATTTTAACGATTGATGGACGAGGGGAATCAACCAGTACGATGATGGCGGTCGGGCGAGGTAACAAAATTAAGAAGATTAAAGAAATCAAAGTGCCGCATTCATTAGGGCATTTATACGCGGGGCTTACTGATTATTTAGGGTTTATGCCGTTCTTTGATGAGTGGAAGGTCATGGGGATGTCCGCTTATGGGAAAGATGCGTATGTGAAAGATTTTGAAGATGTCGTTAAGATTGACGAGAGTGGGGAGTATCGGCTTAACCTTAAGTATTTTAAGTTTCACACACACGGACAGAGCTGTTGGTTGAGCGATGCTTTTATGGAAAAGTTTGGGCCTAAACGTGTGCCGAATAGCGATTATGATCAAAGGCATTTTGATATTGCGTTTGCGTTACAGGCGATGGTTGAACGCGCAGGAGTGGCTTTAGCAAAAAAGGTGTATGATATTACTGGTTTGCCTAATTTGTGTATGTCCGGTGGGGTTGCCTTGAATTGTCTGATGAATAAAAGAATTATTGAACAAACCTCGTTTGAGAATTATTTCTTTCAGCCGATAGCTAATGATGCAGGCACAACGTTTGGCAGTGCGCTATATTATTATCATCAGGTTTTGGATAAGCCGCGACAACATCCATTTAAGTCTGTGTATTTAGGTAATACCTTTGATAATGATGAGATTGAGCGTGTTCTTAAGGACAAGAAAGTTCAGTATAAAAAAAGTGATCATATCGCTAAAGAAACAGCGCGGCATATTGCGGATGGAAAGATTGTGGGCTGGTTTCAGGGGAGAATGGAGGCAGGCCCCCGGGCGTTAGGGAATCGAAGTATTACGATTGATCCAAGGGACGCGATGATGAAGGAACGATTGAATGAGAGGGTTAAACGCAGAGAATTTTATCGGCCGTTTGCGCCATCTGTTCTGGAAGAACGTGTTGATGATTTTTTTATTCGTCCGAAAGGTAACATGTCTCCCTACATGATTTTGATTGCGGATGTGCGGGAGGATAAGAAGGAGATTATCCCTGCGGTCACACATGCGGATGGGACAGCGCGTTTTCACACGGTGAATAAAGATGTTAATCCACGTTACTGGGAATTGATTTCGGAATTTGAAAAAATCACAGGTGTGCCGGTTTTGCTCAACACTTCTTTTAATGAAAATGAACCGATTGTCTGCACGCCAGAGCAGGCAGTGGATTGTTTTTTAAGAACAGAGTTTGATGTGTTAGCGATTGGGGATTATTTAGTTGTGAAAGGTTAAAAATGGATATAGCTATTATTACAGGATCTGCAGGGTTGATCGGTTCGCAAGCGGTTGAGGCCTTTGCGCAAAAGGGTTTTTCGGTTGTTGGAATTGATAATGATATGCGTGGTTATTTCTTTGGAAAAGAGGCTTCGACAGATTGGAACAAACAGCGTTTGCAAAAGGAAGTCCAAGGGTATCAGCACAAAAACATTGATATTCGTAATGTGAAAGAACTTGAGGAGCTTTTTAAGGAGCACGGCCAGGATATTAAGTTGATTATTCATACAGCTGCACAGCCTTCACATGATTGGGCCGCTAAAGAGCCGTTTACGGATTTTAGCGTGAACGCGAATGGTACGCTTAACCTGCTTGAGATGACTCGACAGCACTGTCCCGAGGCTGTTTTTATTTTTACCAGCACAAATAAGGTTTATGGAGATTTGCCGAATTCGTTACCGCTTGTCGAAAAAGAGACACGCTGGGAATTGGCAGAGGATGACCCTCTTTTTGAGGGGATTGATGAAACCATGAGCATTGATCAGTCCAAGCATTCTCTTTTTGGCGCGTCAAAGGTGGCAGCTGATATTTTGGTGCAGGAATATGGACGGTATTTTGGAATGAAGACTGTTTGTTTTCGGGGCGGCTGTTTGACAGGGCCGAAACATTCCGGAACGCAGTTGCATGGTTTCTTAGCCTATTTAATGAAATGCTGCGTGACCGGACAGGCGTATACTATTTTTGGGTATAAAGGCAAACAGGTGAGGGATAATATTCACAGCGAAGATTTGGTTGACGCGTTTTATCACTATTATCAAAATCCTCGACCAGCTGAAGTTTATAATATGGGTGGGGGACGTCAGAATAGTTGTTCAATTTTAGAAGCTGTTGCGATGTGTGAAGAGATCTGCGGAAAGAAGCTCAATACGGAATATAGTGAAGAGAATCGTAGTGGTGATCATGTTTGGTATATCAGTAATTTAAAAAAGTTTCAGTCGCATTATCCGGGATGGCAGCAAAAATATAATATTCGGCAAACATTAGAGCAGATTTATCAAAGCAATGTTGCTCGGTGGGAAGAAGAACAAAGGGATTAATTTATGCAAGATATTCGCAAACATTATGATGAGTTGGCCCCGGTTCGCGACCGATACCGGAAAAGAAACGCGTATTATTATTCATTGTTACATAAACAATACCAATATTTGATCCCTGAAAATAAAAGGGTCCTGGAGGTCGGCTGTGGAACCGGAGAGTTGCTGAATGCAATTAAGCCGGCCTATGGCGTTGGCGTTGATGTGAGCCCGGAAATGATTAAGGTTGCAGAGGGGAAGTTTTCTGGCTTGCATTTTCTTGCAGGAAAGGTTGACGATTTAAAGGAAGAGAAATTTGACTATATTATTCTCTCTGGCCTTTTAGGTGAGCTTGACGATATTCAACAGTTTTTAAAGGATTTAAGGAAATTCTGTCATCCTCATACGAGGATCATTATCGAATATTACAGTTATTTTTGGCAGTATATTCTAAAAGCCGGGGAGAAATTGCGTTTAAAGACACCTCAGAAGATTCAAAATTGGGTCACGTATCAGGACATATGTAATTTTTTGGCGTTAACAGGGTATGACGCGGTCAAAACTGAGCGGAGTATCTTATTACCTAAAAATATTTGGGGTTTAAGTTATTTGATAAATAGATTTATCGCGAAATTACCGATCTTTAATGCCCTAACGTTGAACCATATTATTGTTGCGCGGCCGGTTGTTAATTATGGACGGGAATTTTCAGTTTCAATTCTTGTCCCTTGCCGGAATGAAAAGGGGAATATTGAGAAAGCCATTACGCGAACACCTGTTTTTGGTGCGCACCAGGAGTTTGTTTTTGTGGAGGGTGGTTCTCAGGATGGCACGTATGAAGAGGTTGAGCGTGTTATTAAGAAATATCCGAATAAGGATATTAAGCTTTTTCGCCAGACAGGAAAGGGTAAGGGCGATGCGGTGCGTTTGGGGTTTGGGAAGGCAGCGTGCGATATTTTGATGATTTTGGATGCTGATTTGACCGTGCCACCGGAAGACCTGCCAAAATTCTATGACGCGATCCGTCAGAATAGGGGAGAGTTTATTAATGGATGCCGGTTGGTTTATCCGATGGAGAAAGAAGCAATGCGGTTTTTGAACCTTATTGCGAATAAATTTTTTGGCGTATTTTTTTCATGGCTTCTGGGTCAGCGGTTTAAAGATACGCTTTGCGGAACCAAGGTGTTATTTAAACATCATTATGATGAGATCGTAGCGAACCGCTCTTATTTTGGGGATTTTGACCCTTTTGGAGATTTTGATTTGATTTTTGGGGCGATAAAATTAAACCTGAAAGTCATTGAACTGCCTATCCGATATCGAGACCGAACCTATGGGACCACCCAAATCCAACGGTTTCGTCATGGTATTCTGCTGTTTCGAATGTGCTTTTTTGCGATGCGAAAAATTAAGTTTAGGTAGCTGGCGGCGATCTTATTTTTCGAACTTATCTTCTTGAAATCAGAACAGTTTACACCCCGAATTAAATATCTTCACGTATATATATGTCTATTTATTGTTGACATACAAGGCCTTTTCTCTATAATACACATTAATATGTTCACAGGTTGAACAAGAATTCTGGAGCCTTTGAAAATTCTTGACAGAAGTCTTTTTAGCACGTATAGTTTAGTATAACGTTCAAAAAATGAACAACGAAAATTTATGACTAAACAGCCATTAGATGAAAGAGAATTTGAGCTCATAAACATTGTTGGAGCTCAATTAGGTACTAATCAGCGTGATTTGTCCCGCCAGATGGATATTGCCTTGGGGACGATCAACATGTTGCTAAGGCGTCTGATTACAAAGGGATTCATTCGTACAAAACAGCTCAATAGCCGTAAGGTTCATTATATTCTCACACCAAAGGGAATAGCTGAAAAAGCACGCAAGTCTGTCAAATATACCATCAAGACCCTTCAATCCATCAGCCTTATTAAAGAACAGATCAAGAAAATTATCCTCCGCTTTTATGAAAAAGGCGAGAGGGTTTTTTACGTTTTAGGAGAGTCAGATTTGGCTCTTCTTATTGAAATGGTTTTTCGTGAAATCAAATTGCATGACGAAGGCAAGGTCATTTATGTCAAAGAATTGCCGGATAATAAGGTTGAAGGGATTCTTCTTATCTGTAAAGAAAATGTGGAAGAGGATCATCCCAACACAGATAATTGCGTGAACCTTATTAGGGAAGTGGCTGTGGATAGTGAACTGATTCAGCATAATTTGACTAATGGAAAGTCGGATTGACAGGAAAGGTTAATATGCAGAAATTAAAGGTTCTAGTTACTGGAGGAGCAGGTTTCATAGGAAGCCACCTAGTCGATCGCCTGATAAATGATGGACATGATGTTGTGGTGTTGGATAATTTTTCCACTGGCAGGCCTCAGAATTTAGATCATCAGAAAGATAGCTCTCAGCTGCAATTAGTTGAGGCAGATATTCGGGATTTGGATAAAATCAAGCCGTATTTTGAAGGCATCGAAGTTGTTTTTCATTTGGCAGCCCTTGCCGATATCGTCCCGTCTATTGTGAACCCGATTGGGTATTATACGTCTAATGTTTTAGGAACCATGAATGTAGTGGAGGCGGCACGGTTGTCCGGGGTTAAGCGTTTAGTTTATACCGCATCTTCGTCGTGTTATGGAATTCCTCCGGAAGGGTGCTATCCTACGCCGGAGAATGCGGCGATCAGCCCGGAATATCCGTACGCGCTTACTAAATATTTAGGAGAAGAAACGGTTTTGCATTGGGGAAAGGTTTACGATTTGCCGGTGGTTTCGTTGAGATTATTTAATGTCTATGGCACGCGCTCGCGGACCTCTGGGACATATGGCGCGGTGTTTGGGGTTTTCTTAGCGCAGAAGTTATCCGGCCAACCCTACACGGTTGTCGGTGACGGCACACAGACACGGGATTTTACGTATGTCACGGATGTGGCGGATGCTTTTGCCACGGCTGGGTATTCTGATGTCAGCGGAGAAGTTTTTAACGTCGGAACAGGCAAACCGCAAAGTGTTAATCGGCTGGTGGAACTTTTGGAGGGAGAGGTAACTTACATCCCCAAACGTCCCGGAGAACCGGATTGCACGTGGGCAGATGTCAACAAAATCAAGGCGGTCTTAGGATGGGAGTCGAAGGTTTCCTTTGAACAAGGTGTTGCCGAGATTCGCAAGAATATTGATTACTGGAAAGAGGCTCCGGTCTGGACTCCAGAAAGCATTGAAGAAGCAACGCAAGATTGGTTTAAATACTTAGGGACAAGAGAGTAATAAAAATGGATCAGAAAATTCTTAACAAAATTAAGACACCCAAAGCATTGTCAAAGGTTGTTTCTAAATTAAAAGAAAAGGGCAAGGTTGTCGTGCATTGCCATGGAGTTTATGACCTTGTGCACTTAGGGCATATTCGTCATTTTGGGTTGGCTAAGGCGGAAGGAGATGTCTTGGTGGTGTCCATTACGCGCGACAAGTTCGTACGCAAAGGTCCGGGTCGACCGATTTTCAATGAACACCTCAGGGCCGAAACTTTAGCATCACTCGCTATGGTGGATTATGTATCTATTGTTGATCATCCGACAGCGGTTGAATTTATCAAAACAGTTAAGCCGAGTGTTTATGTTAAAGGCAGTGAGTACCGGGCCAAGGACAAGGATGTCACAGGAAAGATATATGACGAAGAAGACGCGGTAACATCTGTTGGCGGACGCTTGGCATTTACAGATGATATTACATTCAGTTCGTCAAAGATTATTAATAATGTTTTGGATGTCTTTCCTCCTCGGACACAGAAGTACTTGAAAGCCATTGGAAAACGCTATCCGATCGAAAAAATTCAAAGTGCTATAGATGGGCTAAAAGATTTAAAGGTTCTTGTCATTGGAGATGCGATCGTTGATGAATATCATTATTGCCAGCCGATGGGTAAATCTTCGAAAGGCGAAGTGCTTGTTAATCGTTATCATTCAGAAGAAAGCTTTGCCGGTGGAGCATTGGCTACAGCGAATAATGTGGCGAGTGTTTGTGAAAGAGTGGATTTGTTGACGGTGCTTGGTAAAGATAATACGTATCAGAGTTTTATTGAGGATCATTTAAGTCCCAATATCCGTCCAATCTTTATTGAGCGTTCGTTGTCGTCAACGACTGTCAAACGCCGTTATGTGAGTAAGGGGACGAATCGAAAATTGTTCGAGATTTGTTATATGGAAGACTGTTTTATTCAGAAAAGAGAAGAGTCAAAGGTTTTAACACAGCTTAAGAAAAAGATTGGTCAATACGATGTGGTTATTGTTTCGGATTTCGGACATGGGTTAATGACGCCGCGCATCATTGATTTTATTTGTGAAAAGGCCAAGTATTTAGCGATCAATGTTCAGACCAATGGGGCCAATGCAGGTTTTAATATTGTAACCAAATACCCTCGAGCGAATTGTGTGTGTGTTGATGAGATGGAACTTCGGTTTGCTGCCCAGGATAAATTCGGGGATGTTCGGGGATTATCTAAACAGATTTATCAGGAAATTGGATGTGATCATATTATTGCTACACGAGGTCCATATGGATCGTTATGTTATTCTAAAGAACATGGGTATCATGAAACTCCGGCATTTTCAAATAATGTTGTGGATGCGATTGGAGCAGGAGATGCCTTTTTTGCCTTTGTTGCACCGTGTTTTGTTGCTGGAATGCCTCCTGAATTAGTTTCTTTTATTGGAAATGCCGTCGGGTCTTTAGCCGTGCAGATTGTGTGTAATCGGCAACCGGTTGATTCTGTTAATCTTATTAAATTCATAATGAGGTTACTTAAGTGAAAAGTTTAATTAACGAAGGACGTCAGAAGCTGATGAAGTTGTTTGATGAGGTTCAGGCAACTGATCAAAAAGGCGTTGATTTAGATTTGGATGAGGCTTTAGAACAGGCTATTCAAATCATTGAAAACCAGCATCGTGCTGATGGAAAATTGATCTTTATCGGCAATGGAGGCAGTGCTGCGATCGCCAGCCATATGGCCGTAGATTTTTGGAAAAACGGGGGTGTTAAGGCGATCACCTTTAATGATGCCGCACTTTTAACCTGTTTGAGCAATGATTGTGGATATAGTCAAGTTTTTGAGAAATCGATTGAGATGTTTGGGGAAGAAGAAGATGTCTTGATTGCGATCAGTAGTTCCGGACAATCCGAAAATATTTTACGTGGGGCAGAGATGGCGCTGACAAAGGGGGTTAAACTCATTACCTTATCAGGCTTTGATGCTAAGAACCCTTTGCGGCAAAAAGGGGCTATTAATTTTTATGTGCCGGTTGCACATTATGGGCAGGTGGAAGTTCTTCATCATGCATTATGCCATTGTATTATTGATCATTTTCTAGCAAACAGAAAGGATTCGGCAAAATGAGTGAATTAAAAATAGTTTTAGTAACCGGCGGGGCAGGATATGTCGGGTGTGTTCTGGTTCCCAAGTTATTAGATAAGGGATATAAAGTTAAAATTTTGGACTTGTATATGTATGGCGAAGATGTTTTGGATGCATATAAAGATAATCCGAATTTGGAACAAATCAAAGGCGATATGCGCGATCAGGAATTACTTGAAAAGTCTTTGGCAGGCTGTGATGCGGTTATTCATTTGGCCTGTATCTCGAATGATCCGACATTTGAATTGAATCCAAACTTAAGTAAGTCGATTAATTTTGACGCTTTTGAACCGTTGGTTAAAATCAGCAAAGAATATGGTGTTAAACGGTTTATTTACGCGTCCACATGCAGTGTGTATGGTATCAGCGATGCTCCGGAAGTTACGGAAGATCATCCGCTTGTTCCGATCACCGATTACAACAAATATAAGGGACTGTGCGAGCCGGTTCTTTTGAAATATCAATCCCCGGAATTTACCACCGTGATTATTCGACCTGCAACGGTGTGTGGTTATTCACCACGACAACGGTTTGATCTTTCGGTCAACATTTTGACAAACCATGCATATAACAACCATCTGATTAAGGTCTTTGGCGGGGCACAGACGCGGCCGAACATTCATATTGAAGACATTACCGACCTTTATGTGATGTTGTTGGATTTGCCGGATGAACAGATCGCGGGCAAAACATTCAATGCTGGATTTCAGAACCGATCGATCGCGGATATTGCAGAGATCGTGCGCAGCGTGGTATCTGAAAAACTTCCTGAAGGTGAGGAAATTGCGCTTGAGACAACCCCGTCGGATGATCCGCGTTCGTATCACATCTCATCCGCTAAGATCAATCGGGAACTAAATTTTATCCCGAAGCATACGATTGAGGATGCGGTCGAAGACTTGATGAAGGCCTTTGAGGAGGGCAAGTATGAGGATTCGATGAATAATACTCAGTATTTTAATATTAAAACTATGCAAGACATTAACCTGCAGTAATAGGGTGCATTATGGACATTAAGGAATTAGAGCAAAAAGCAGTTGAATTACGCAAGATGATCTTTAAGACGATCTGTAACGGCGGGGGAGGGCATTGTCCTGCATCGTTTTCGATTGTTGAGATCTTGGTCGTTCTTTATTTTAAAATTTTAAATATCGATCCACGGAATCCTAAGGATCCAGAACGCGATAGATTTGTATTAAGTAAAGGGCACGCAGGTGTCGCACTTTACTCGGCATTAGCCCGGAAGGGATTTATTGAGGAAAAGCATATGTCGACCTATGGGAAAAAAGGGACGATTCTTGGCGGGCATCCAGATATGCATAAGATCCCGGGAGTTGAAGCGTCAACAGGAGCTTTGGGGCATGGGTTTCCGTTTGCCATTGGAATGGCGCTGGCCGCAAAGATGGATAAAAAAGATTATCGTGTTTTTGCGTTGCTTGGTGACGGGGAATGTCAGGAGGGCTCTGTTTGGGAGGCAGCCCTTTTTGCTCCTCAGCATAAGCTGGATAACTTTACTGCGATTATTGATTATAACAAGTACCAGGCCATGGATCGGTTAGAAACGATTATTGGGTTAGAGCCTTTTGCGGATAAGTGGCGTGCGTTCGGATGGGCGGTTAAAGAGGTTGAAGGCAATAATATAGAGGAGTTGCTTTCTGTGTTTGAATCTCTTCCTGTCGAGAAAGGAAAACCTTCGTTGATTCTGGCACATACTATCAAAGGAAAAGGTGTTTCATATATGATAGATGAACCGATTTGGCATTACCGTATGCCAAATGCTGAAGAACTCAAGGTTGCATGTAATGAGTTAGGTTTAGAAGTTAAAGAGGGGGTGGTGCAATGAGAAATGCATATTTATCAGCCCTTTATGATTTGGCCAAAAAGGATAGTAGGATTTTGGCATTGATCTCTGATAACGGAACCATCGTTTATGATAAATACCGTGCTGATCTGGCGGATCAATTCTTGAATTGCGGGATCTCAGAAGCAAATATGATAAGTGTCGCTGCTGGATTAGCTTCTTGTGGGAAAATTCCCTTCACTTATACAATTACAAACTTTTTAATTTATCGTGCATACGAACAGATTCGTAATGATGCGTGTTTGCAGAAGATGAATGTGAAGTTTGTGGGAATCGGTTGTGGTTTTGCTTATAGCAACTTGGGGCCGACACATCACGCAACGGAAGACATTGCGTTAATGCGTGTTTTACCCAATATGACAATTTTATCCCCATGCGATCCTTGGGAAGCCAGAAAGTTAACAGTTGCGGCTGCGGAAATTGACGGCCCGGTTTTTTTGCGTCTTGCAACAGGAGGGACACCTAAGATTTACGATGAGGGTTATGGTTTTAAAGTCGGGCAAGGGGTTACCATTCTCGACGGGGAGGATGTCACGATTATTGCAACCGGGGGCATTGTCTTTGAGGTTTTAAAGGCTGTTGAGGAGTTGAAGAAAAAAGGAATATCCGCGCGTGTTATAAATTTACATACTATTAAACCAATAGATAAAGAAATTATTCTTAAGGCTGCCCAGGAAACACGGACTATCTTGATAGTCGAAGAGCACAGTATTGTTGGAGGACTAGGAAGCGCGGTTTCTGAAATTCTCCAGGAAGAAGGAAAGGTGTTGATCCGTTTTAAACGCATGGGGCTTAATAATGCCTTCCCTCAAGGGTATGGCTCACATGATGATATGAAAGAAATGAACGGCCTTTCGAAAGGGCATATTTGTCAAGCCGTAGAGACATTATTAAAGGAAAAGGAAGATGTGTTCAACACAAGCCACACATAAAGTTGTTGTTGTGATTTTATACGATGAGAATGGCAACATGTTGCTTCAGCATCGTAGCGAAGATACACCGCGGTTGCCAGGATACTGGGCTTTTTTTGGCGGAGCGATCGATGCGGGAGAGACACCTTGTGAAGCTGTTCGTCGGGAGGCTTACGAAGAGCTTGATTATGTGTTGCAGGAACCCGAATGTATTTTTGAGCAAGATGTTGTGGTGAATAACCAGGATGTCCATATGTGGGTCTTTGTTGAATATTTCTCAGGAGATAAAAACAGTCTTAAACTTCAGGAAGGGCAAGGCTGGGGATGGTATACACTTGAGGATACACAGCCTTTAAAGATGATTGATCATGACAGGGTGATTCTAGAAAAGATTTTTTGTCATATTCAGACAACGAGAATATAAAAAGTGTTTTAAGGGGAGGGCCGCATGGAGAAGAAAGTATTATTGTTGGGGAGTACGGGGAAGGTGGGAACGGCCTGCGCTGAAATTTTTAAAGAAGGGTATGTCCTCGTTGGAAAGAATAGTCAGGATTTTGATGCCGTAAACTTTGATCAGGTTCGTACATTGCTTGAATTGGAAAAGCCGGATATTGTTATCAATACGGTGGCGTTTCTTGGGATTGATCCAAGTGAAAAAAAGCCTGTTAAGGCTTTTCAGTTAAATGCTTTGTATCCGCAATTGTTGGCGCAGTTATCGGCTGAATTGGGGTTTGTATTAGTTCATTTCAGCACTGATGGTGTATTTGATGATCAGAAAAATGACTTTTATGTTGAGAGCGATATGCCGCGTCCGTTGAATGTTTATGGCGCGACAAAATATTGTGGTGATTGTTTTATTCAGTCTTTGGCGAAGGAATATTATGTGTTTCGTATTCCTACCCTTTTTGGAGAGTCACCTAAAAATGATCAGTTTGTTGAGAAGATGTTCCAGAAGATCCAGGATGGTGCGTCAACGTTAAGAATTGCAGGTGATGTGATCAGTTCCCCTTCTTACAGCAAGGATATTGCTGCACGCGTGTGTCAGGTGATTGAGACAAATCAACCTTGGGGCATTTATCACGTAGCCAATGAGGGCAAAACTTCTCTTTATGAGTTGATGCAAGAGATCGTTAAGAATTTGGGGATGGATGTTGTCATCGAGAAAGCATCCTTTAATGATTTTCCTTATGTGGCACGGAAAAATACAAATACACCGATCACATCGGAAAAATTAGAGCCCATGAGGCCGTGGACGGATGCGGTTAAAGACTATTGTGATTCGTTGAAAATTCTAAAATCTGTAAAATGAAAGGGGCAGGATTGATGAAAGATAAGTATTTAATGGATGGACATAAAATGTTTTGGCATTTAGACCGTATTGTTGATTGGCAAAATGGCAAGAAGATCGCACCGTTGCATATTGATGTCGGATTAAGTAAAGGCTGTAACATCAAATGCGAATATTGTTACGGTGCTATTCAGCGCAATTCTTTTAAACAAGGAACGGATGACTATTTTCCGCGAGAAGCATTATTGCGGTATGTTCGTGAGGCAGGAGAAGTTGGGGTGCGCTCCATGGCCTTTATTGGAGAAGCGGAACCTTTGACGAATCCACATGTTTACGAGGCAATTGTTGAAGGAAAGAAGGCCGGGGTTTCTATCTCAATGGGAACAAATGGAATTTTGTATGATAAAGGTCCTGCGGGTGAGGAGGCACTAGAGCACCTGACATGGGTGCGTTTTAATATCAGTGCCGCTTCAGATGAGGCGTATAGACAAATTCATTCCAGTAAAGATTTTTCTGTTGCGGTGGACAAAATAAAGTTTTGCGTGGAAACAAAACGTAAAAAGAATTTGCCGGTAACAATCGGCCTTCAAATGGTTTTGACGCCGAACAATATTTCGCAGGTTGTGGCTTTGGCCAAACTGGGTAAGGAGATCGGAGTGGATTATCTTGTGGTCAAACAGTGCAGTGATACGCAGGATAACAAATTGGGGTTTTATGATAGATTGCATGAATATAAAACAGAGGCTTTTAAGAATGAGCTAAAAAAGGCAGAAGCCGAAAGTACGGATGATTACCGCGTTATTATTAAATGGGGAAAAATTGAAAATGAAGGCAAATTGCCCTTTGATGTATGTTTGGGTGTTCCGTTTTTATTGTATTCCAGTGGTGATGGAAAGATTTATCCCTGTGGAATGTTCTTTGATTATAAAGAAGAAGAATACCGTATGGGTGATTTGGTTAAACAGTCATTCAAAGAAATTCTTGAGAGTAAAAGGTATTGGGATGTTGTGGAAGCTGTCAAAAAGATTGATGTGCAAGCAAAATGTTATGCAAATTGTCGGACTCATTCAGTTAACGAATTTTTGTGGAAGCTGCAGGATGTCCCTAACCACGTTGATTTTGTATAATTATTTTAAAACAAGAGGATTGAAAAATGGAATTAAAATATTCTATATCTGAATATCCGCTCAAGATAAGCTTTGGATCTCTGGAGGGGTATTGTAACTTGCGATGTGGGAAGTGTCCCGCATTTGGCGT
>JAGLHE010000249.1 GCA_023143685.1 Candidatus Omnitrophota bacterium | reverse complement strand
TCCTTAGGGTCCATTAAAAAATAAAATTACATTTTAAAGGGCAATACCCACATGACGAGAACCTTATTGTTGATGTCAATTTCATTATAATACCCTTAAAACATACACAAAAAGCTACTTTACGGTACCAGCAAAAAATGTTACAATTCTCCCCAAACCAACAACAAAAGGGGGAATTGTAACAAATGAGCGATTCCAGGGATAGAAAATCTGCGGTATTGCGGTTGCTGCGTGAGAGGAAGATTGCAGATTTAGAAGAACTAAAATCAGTGCTTGGAACGAATGTCAGAATGACAGCATTCCGAACCTTGCAACAACTAGAATACCTCAGTAGTTACTCGCATAGGGGGCAATTTTATACATTATTTCAAATACCCCAATTCGACGAAAATGGCCTTTGGTCATTTCAGTCGATTCGTTTCAGTAGGTATGGAAATTTGTTATCAACGACGAAGGCATTTGTGGAGAAATCGGAGGATGGCTATACCGCAACAGAATTAGAGAATGTTTTACATGTTGAGGTAAAACACCCGCTTCTTCAATTAACGAAACAATGCAAGCTCTACCGGTTAAAGATCGGACGTAGTCATGTTTACATGAGTGTTGAAAAAGGAAAGCAGCGGCAGCAGCGACTCAGGCGTGAAAACCGCCAAGCCTATATAGATTTGGGGATGGGCTTAACTGTTGAGTTATTACCCGACGAGGCTAAAGCAGCCATCATTCTTTTTTTCAGCATGCTAAATGAGAAACAACGACGACTCTATGCTGGGTTAGAGGCTGCAAAACTTGGACATGGAGGAGATAGGAGGATCGCCGATTTTTTGGGGTTAGAAGTTCACACTGTGGCAAAAGGACGGAAAGAGCTTTTGGGAGGATCTATAGATCGTAATGGAGTTCGCAGTGGTGGTGGCGGGCGTGATAGAGTTGAAAAAAAAATCCAACCATAATCGATGATATTGCAAACATTTTGGAATTTGATATCGCAGGAGATCCGATTACAGGAAGAGTATGGACAAGAATGTCTCTTGAGAAGATAGCTCATTGCCTTCAGGAACGTCTTGGCATTATTGTATCAGCGCCAACTGTTCGTCGACTTCTTTCAGAGCTTGACTACTCATTAAAGGGAAACCATAAATCCTTGTCCAGTGGGTCTCACCCGGACAGAGATAAACAGTTCGGCATCATAGAGCACTTCCGGAAACAATTCGGCGCTGCCGGAGATCCCATAATCAGCGTTGACACAAAGAAAAAGGAGTTAATTGGATTATTCAAAAATCAAGGCCGAGTATGGTGCCGTGAAGCCAAGAAGGTCAAGGATCACGATTTTCGTTCCGAGGCTTTGGGTATTGCTTCACCGTATGGAATTTATGACGTAGGTTTGAATTCTGGTGTAGTCGTAGTAGGTCAATCAGCGGACACCCCTGAATTCGCAGTTAACTCCATATCCACTTGGTGGTTGCATCATGGAAGCCACCTGTATCCAAATTCGAAGCGGTTGCTGATTTTAGCTGACTCCGGAGGGAGCAACGGGGCGCGCCCACGTACTTTTAAAAAATTTCTTCAGGAACGAATTGCCGATGCATACGACCTGGAAATAACAGTGTGCCATTATCCAACCGGCGCCAGTAAGTGGAACCCCATTGAACATAGGATGTTCAGTGAGATCAGCAAAAATTGGGCAGGACATCCTTTGGAAAGTTTTGAAATTCTTTTGAATTTCATTAGGAAAACCAAGACCGTGTCTGGATTTCACATCGAAGCATATTTTGATAAGAGGGAATACGAGAAAGGCATAAAGGTTAGCGATAAGGCTTCAACGCTAATCAGAATTGACCCACCAGTGCTAACTTAAATTGACCCATCAGTTTTTTTCAAATCACATCTTAATTCCAATTTCAGCAGTTCCATAGATTTTCTGAGTAAATCTGCGTTTTTTAAAAAAACCAAATATCCTGCCATCGTTTTTCACTCATAGATAAGGAGAAAGAAACGATGATAAAGCAACGGCGCAAGAGCAGGAAACGGCCATGCCGTATATGTCGCAAATGGTTTTATCCTGATCCTCGTGTTGGCGAGCGCCAGAAGACGTGCGGGGAAAAAGATTGCCAAGATAAATGGCATGCCAAGAAATGTGC
>JAGLHE010000248.1 GCA_023143685.1 Candidatus Omnitrophota bacterium | reverse complement strand
TCTCCTAAAAAACGAACCCTTAGGGATGATCAACTCTTTTTTCTGCAAGGTTTATACAATACTGGACAGAAGAAAGGTGAGATTCTACTTGATTCTTTCGATAACGATCCTACAGAGGTAATAAAATCTATTCTTGATACCAAAGTCCTTTATACGAAAACTGGTAACCCGAAAGGTCTAGACGGCCCTATGAATAACCTTGAAGGTTTTGGACCAAAATATGTTTTACAAAATCAAAGTTTGCTAGGATCCTCGAAAACAAAGAATAAACGTGAATGATTCATCATTTTCATTAATATTCAGTACCAGCTAAAGTGAAGTCTAGAATTATCCTCATAATCAGTCTTATTTGAGGTTCTGGTTTCAAGAAGAAAAGTAGATATGCATTCAGAAGCCTCTATTTTTCGACAAAAAATTAACCATGGACAATCCAATTCACAGAATGGAAATGGTGTCAATAAAAGCTTTCTGGAAGCCTTATGTAATTGTTCTAATAGTAATGTGCGTGTAGACCTTCCAGAAGTAGCTATTTCCCTAAATTCAATGCTAGAGTTGGAACCCATTCCTTAATCAGGTTCCTAGAAAACATATAGCTTTTATAAAGACTTCTATGAGGTTTAAATAGGTCATGACTCAGAGAGATGACTGAAAATGACGAAAATGAGAAACTCTTAGTCACATCTGTTGTGGTTTTTTATAACTATAACTCAGATCAGGAAACACTTTATTTCGAACTTCTTTATTGTACTCCTTGACTGCAGTGAGTATTTGTTCTTTCACATTCACATATCGCTTAACAAATTTGGCCTTAAAGTCAAAATATCCAAGCATATCATAGGTTACTAGAACTTGCCCATCGCAATACGGACCTGCACCGATCCCGATTGTAGGTACAGAGATAGCTTCGGTTATTTCCTTGGCTACTTCCCAAGGAATTGCTTCCAACACTAATGAAAAGATACCTGCTTCTTCAAGTGCCTTGGACTCTTCAATCATTATTTTTGCTTCTTCATCGGTTTTACCTTGTACCTTGAATCCGCCAAACTTGTGATATGACTGTGGAGTTAATCCTAAATGACCCATCACCGGAATACCGGCATCTAAGATACCTTCAACAACACCTAAGAATTCACTACCTCCTTCTAGTTTAATGGCTTCTGCATTTCCAACCTTAACTAACTTGATTGCATTTCTAACCGCTTCTTCTTTTGAAACCTGAAAAGTACCAAAAGGCATGTCTCCAATAATCATTGCCGATTTAGCTCCTCGAGCCACTGCTTGAGTATGACGGATAGAATCCTCAAGTGTGACTGACAAAGTTGTGGGATTCCCATAAACCACCATACCCATTGTGTCTCCCACAAGGAGCATATCTGTTCCCGCTTCGTCCAGAATCGAGGCCATTACAAAATCGTAGGCTGTTAACATTGTGATTATCTCCCCTTTTTGTTTCATATTTACAATATCTATTGCTGTTTTTTTTGCCATTTTTTTCACCTATCTTCATTTTTGATTGTCAAAGAGTCTTTTGCTAACTGTGATAGCCGGGTTGACATAAAATCGAGAGCGGTTTTGAGTAATTTTTCATTATTAAGTTTAGATTTTTCAATTAAAAGTTCTGCTCTCGTTAAACCTTTTAATTCTTTAGCAATGTGGATCATTTCACCAACCGCCCTTGTTATATTGTTGGTAATCGATACTGAAGCCACTAATGATGTTCTTGATAATGGGTTTAAATCTACTGTAACAACTTTCTTACCAAGACGTTTTAGTGCTTGGGTACGATCACCATCTTCCAATGGTACGAACACGCAATCTGATATCGCTATTCCTTGAGAGTCTACAATTCGACGTTGATGAGAAATTTCATCTATCGTGGACTGTTGTTGAATATCCACTCCGAGAATTTCCTCAGCTCCTGCTTTCTGTAATTCCTCTTTAATGGCTAATTCTCTTTCTCGTGTTCGGTAAAACAAATTTATCTCAAGAGGGGCCTGGATAATTCTACTTAGTTCCACAAGTTCCTTAGGACAAAGAACAGCAACATTTCCATTGACAGAAATTATTGGATGGTTTGCTAACAGTAAGAAAATTATTGCCAGGCGTTCCTGATCCATTGCAAATTGAGGTGTTTCCTCTCCCAAGATATAATCAAAAGCTTCTCCTCGCCCATAAGCAATAAGTCCAGCTTCTGCTACAATTCGCTTATGCATTCC
>JAGLHE010000247.1 GCA_023143685.1 Candidatus Omnitrophota bacterium | reverse complement strand
CTTTATCATCATGTAAAATCCGTAGATATTCTTGTTATTGAAAAAGATGTGGCAAGACTAAAAAATATATATAGACTGCAGTATTTAGCACTCTTATAGGGGAGATAAAAATGATTTTATATCACTATACAAGCCAAATAGGATATGATGGGATTGGAAGATCCAGAGCATTATTGCCTTCTACTGATAAAGTTATCGATGCAACTTATGGAGAAGGGTATTATTTTACAAATTTAGGTCCGACTTCATGCGATAGACTTATAGCAAAAACTTGCTGGCAAAATAAATTCATGACTCACAAGGTTGAGTACTATCTTAAATTTGATATCCCTAATAGTTTTGCCAAGTGGTGTCGTCAGAATGTTTATTTAGTTGTAACTGGAACGGTTACAAATTTTAATGTGTTGGAAAAGGGCCGAAAGCCATACTGTACATTAAAAACATCAACAACATGTGAAAATTGCTATTTGGATCCACCGCTTTAGTAGTTAGCCACCGTTTTCTTAGGATACAACAAAATGCATACAAATGCTAAGTCAGGCATACCAAAAAGCAAGATAGTTATAAATGCTATAAAAGACATTTTTATTATACATCCAGCAATTGGAATGATATTTATAGTTGGGATTTTTTTGATTTTTACACCTTTCTTTAAATACGACAGGACATTTGGTTGGCAGTTTCCGATATGTCCATCAGGTTTAATTTGGGTAATTCCTGGACTCGGAGGTCTTTTGCTTATTATAGCTACCTGTATGTGTTGCTTCATTGGGATACGGCCTAAAATATTTAACAAACGAATAGATATTAGTAAGACTCCACTGAAATTAATATTCGGTCGTTTTACTGTAAATGTAAAAGCTGGAGAAATTCAGGATATATCTAATAGTAGAGATACGGAAGCAGTGGTACTTTGTGCTAATACAACTTTTATTGATGAGTGTGTTGCGGATAAGCACTCTACTTTTGGTGTTTTTAATCTAACACATTGTCCCGAAAAAATACAAGAACTACGAGAATACGTCAAAAAACAGCTAGAATCCATAGAATGTCGACAGGACGCTGATAGCGCTTATCCTCTTGGAACTACCGTTAATTTATCAGCCTTTTACCAAAAACTTCCAGTGAAAGTTTTCCTTGTGGCGTCTACCTCAAAAAAGAAGGCAGTAGGATTTAAAGCAAACCCAACAAGTATATGTGAATGTATACGTCAAGTATTTGAGACTACTGCGGACCAGCGTATTTCAAGTTTACGAATGCCTATTTTAGGAAGTGGGCATGGAGGATTGCCTATAAATAGTGCTTTGGTGGTACAATTAGCTTCCATAAAGCATTATTTTACTATATTTTCGCATATAAAATTTATAGATATTATAGTTCTCGAAAAGGATACTGAAGAAATTCCAGATTATATTAAAAATTTGCAATATACAACACTGCCTTTATAGAAAAATTTAAATGAAAAAAAAGGTTTATCACTATACTACCAAAGAGGCATATGATGAGATTATGAGGACGAAACAGTTATTGCCATCATCTCCTTGGACAACTATGGATTCAGCATATGGTACAGGATGGTATTTTACCGATTTAGGCCCCGATCAGTGTGATATGTCAGTGGCATATTATTGTTGGAAGAACGCTAATTTAATAGATAAAGTTAGATATTATTTAGCATTTGATATAGACGATTCAATATTAAAATCATGTCGTGCCCATGTGTGGATGATAAACAAATGGGATGAGAGTTTAATTACTTATGTCGGTGGTGATAAAAATCGCGATTGCTCTTCAAAACCGTGTAGTACGTGTGAAAAAGGAAAGAAATATAGATAATTGCCAAAATTGACGAAATCTCGTGGCCATCTGGGGTTAGGAGTATAATTTAAGATTATGAACAAGATAAAACTGGTTAAAGGGGATATAACTGAGCTTGCGGTTGATGCTATTGTCAATGCTGCTAATGCCCATTTACAGATGGGAGGCGGCGTTGCTGGCGCAATCTTGAGAAAAGGCGGTCAGTCCATCCAGGATGAATGTGATAAGATTGGTTTTACCGCCGTAGGTCAGACAGCGATAACCGGAGGCGGAAATTTAAAGGCCAAGTATGTTATTCATGCTGTGGGGCCAAGAATGGGAGAAGGGGATGAAGATAATAAACTTTTCAATGCTACCCTGAATAGCCTCAAGATTGCTCAAAAACAGGGGTTAAATTCAATAGCCTTTCCAGCTATATCTACAGGCATTTTTGGTTATCCTTTAGATAAGTGCGCCAAGATTATGATTAAAACCGCCAAGGAATTCCTAGCTAAAAATAGCATTCCTAAAGAAGTGATATTTTGCCTTTACGATGATACTGCATACCGATTATTTAAGTTAGCTGTGAGAGAAGCTAACGTTAAATAAGGGAATTAGAACCATAGAAAAAAATAAACTAAATTTTATACTTCGTTCCTTGAGAGAATGTCTTTGATTTTAGCTTGAGTGGCTCGGCAAACCGCCGAAGCCACCCCTGTTATTACGTTAGTGGCTGAGGCGGTGTGGATGACGAGCCGATGAAGTTCTTTCATTTATTCTACAGGCGAGGAGGACACAAGTGCGCCTGCACGTGTCTGTTCCTTTTCTTAGAGACATTACGGCGTGCAGGCAGGCGCACTGCCGAGCCAGCGTTGAACATTAAAAATTAAGGTTTTCCTTTGGGGGAACCCCCAAAGGATGTTCGAACAAGGAGGTAAACCTTTCGCCAATCGGTATATGGGGCGTTTGATAGGAAATGACGGGAGGTGCCTTCCGTCTCATCTTTCAAGAAGCTCCCTATATCAACCGGTGTGCGTTCGAAAAAATTCGAACAGATTTCGCACAAAATTTGTAACGGGGCGGGCGGAATTCCCCCCACCCCCCCTTCCGTCCGCCTCGCCTTGAAACGAAAGCGAAAAGGACGATTTCAAGTTTTTAGCGGGCGATAGCCCGCAAATAAAATTCTAACAATTTTACTCTTTAGCGGCAAATTCTTTTTTTTCTTTAAGGGTTTGTTCCCAATCAAAGATTTTTAGAAGAAATTTTTCATATTCTTTAAACTTTTCTATCAATTTATCATCTAATTTTAATCTCTCAAATGTAACTGGATTACAAATAATAATTTCATTCTTGTTGCTCATCTTTTCATCTAATTCCCAATGCGCTACTGCGTTTCTCAATTTTTGAACAAACCTTAAAGAGTTTTTGACTTGTGGGTATCGTTTTAATTTTTTAAAATATGGGATTTGTTCATAGAGTAAAATCTTTTTATCGAAACTAAAATGAGATGTGTTTATAATATAATAATAAAAAATTGAAGCTTGCCTATTAGTTTTAGGGAAAAAATATGTTCTTAGATTCCAACCGAGAGCCGTCTCTATTACAGTTGCATCTGAAATTATATTTCCCCTAAACCAACTTAACTTCTCCCAAATGATTTTTTTATCCATATTTTTAAATTTTCTTTGGCGACAAATTATTTTTCTTATTTTATTTCATTCCAATTTTGAGCAACATAATCTCCAATTCCGCTTGGTAGATAGTTTGGGCATATTTTAATAAATTCATTTTTTGCATTTCCAAAAGAATCATTCGGAATACTTTTTAATCGTTTAGCAAGGTATAATAAGCCCAACGTCGGAGACCTAGCTTGTCCTTGATCGCAATGAATTAAAATTTTTCTTTGATTACTCCATTTTTCTATAAAATCAAGAATTTTGTTAAATGTTTCAACTCCACTCCAATTATAAAGATGAGCGGCGCCATCAACCCAGTTTAACGAAAGCCTATTATCTTTTTCATAAAAGATATAGTTAGGATGATTTTTGTCGGGCTTGTTTGTTGTCCTGTTCCAACCAAATATTTTATAATGGATTGATTGTGTTGCATGCACAAAAGCCCAATCTTGGCCGTTTGTCTGATCAAGATCATTCATTGTGCCAATAAATATTTTGGTATTTGGAAGTTGTATCATAGTTTAAATGATTTTCTTCCGCTTTCGCTTTTTTTGCTGGCGCAGGGGGACTGCCAACTTCGTTGGCGCACCGCCTTTGCTTCTGTATCTTACTAAAAATGTGCGAGTAAATCCAGAACCATGAACGCACGAATTAAATAATCCTTTCTGCCGTATTTTATACTTTCGCCATGAATAATTTTGTGTCTATTGAAATTGAACGGCGTAACGAGCGGTTTGCCTTTCTGTGATCTTTGAAACAAAATGTTCAAAAATATATCATTTGCCAAGTCGTCAAGTTGAGTAGTCAAAACTTTTGGCTTTGAATTTTTGAATTGCGTTTTTCTTCCGATTTTTTTAACTTTCTTTGTTTTACCATCAATCCAGTCATCATATTCACAATCCCATTGAATACCTTTTGAATTTAAATAATCAGTTAAAGCGCCGTCAATTTGAGTTATCAATGTTGGCAAAACTGCATTTGCCCCATTTATTCCTTTCTTACTCGCTAATTTTACAACTTCAACAC
>JAGLHE010000246.1 GCA_023143685.1 Candidatus Omnitrophota bacterium | reverse complement strand
TTTATATTTAATTATCGGTTTAAAACTGTTTTTATGATATTGATGGTACCTGAAGTACATAATAGTTGCATAGTATGTATATATTAAAGTTTTCAGTTTATAGTCCCTCCACCCCTAATTTAATTCCAATAAATCCAAAATCCTAATTATAAATTCAAAAAAAGTCAACAGAGGTTAGAAGATTTACTAATATATTTCCATTTAGGTTAGGGTTAGGAGGCCAGTTGGGTGAGCTTGATAAAAAGGTATAGGATTATAATAAAGTCAAGCGAAGCCCGAGGGTACGAATGTGCCCGTGTGGTAGTTAGGTTGGGAAGTTGGGCAAATTTATATTTCACTTAACCAAACTTCCAATTTCCATACCGGCTTCCTAACCTTAACCTAACTTCGTAACCTTTTCTAGATTCGGGATTTAATATTTGCTGCTGCAAACCGAAAACCCCAAACTGCAAACCTTAAAATCACACTATTCACAGTTCCAAAGCTCATCCCCAATATGATGAATCATTTTAACGGCTTTGCCGCTATCAGCGTCGATCATTTCAGAGCCCGACATTAACGCCTCACCCACCGCTAAGGGCTGGTGATGCCTCTCGTCTTTAACCCAGACGAGGTCGCCACTCGTGATAGTACGATCGGCATCGACAATGCCCGGCGCCATAACATCCGCGCCGTTAGATACGAACTTGATCGCGCCCATATCTACAGTTACGGATCTCTGGGTTGGACGATATTCCAAAATCCCGCGCAAAGTCAAAAACGGTTTTTCTTCAAAAATAAACCCTGTTAATTTATTCTCAATGAAAATAATTTCATATTCAAAATCCGTTACTGCGATCTCGATATTTTCGGTGGTTATGGGTAATGGCGTATTAAAAGCATCAAATAAATTTTTCAATAGATTTTTAACTTCCTTGCGCTTCAATCTATGTCTTCTACGGAACTTTAGTTTATCTACCATGATTGTGGCTCCATTATGTCTTTAAAGTTGTGAGTTGTGGCTATTTAGGTTATAGGTTCTAGGTGATAGGTAATAGGGACTTTACTGTGGAATATTATATATCGGGTGTAGCGGGAGTAACGTTAATACGGGAGTATCGAATTTCATTCGGGCTCCCGTTGCTCCCGGTTCCCGCGCTCCCGATTGTAGGCTTTAAGTTATACCTACCACCTATAACCTAAAAAAATTGCGCCTTTCGCATTGTCACACAAAGCAATTTTTTTCATTTCCAATTACTTTTGTCAGAATAGAATTCGAAATTTTTTGCTGCGGATTCGTGGGTTGGGTTAAGATTCAATGCATGTTCAAAACATTGGAGTGCTTCATCGAACTTCTTCAAATTTAATAATACATTACCCTTATTATACCAGCTGTCAATATCGTCTTGATTTAGTTTTAAAGCATGATTGAAAGATTCCAGGGCAGGTTCATATTTTTCGAGATGTATCAAAACATTGCCTTTATTGCTCCAAGCCACACCCAGTTCGGCATTAAGTTCAAGCGTTTTTTCAAAACATTCTAGAGCTTCGTTGTAGTTTTCCATCTCTAGTAATGTATTACCTTTATTATACCAAATAACTTCATTGTCTGGCGTTAGTGATAGCGCCTTATTGTAGCATTTAATTGCATCTTCGTTCCTACCATACACACTATCCAAAATCACACCTTTATCATGCCACGCAGCACTATAATCCGGATTGATTTTCGTGGATTCGTCGAGGCATATCAATGCATCCTCGTAGCTGCTAAGAAATTTATCTAAGATTGCAGCTTTGACATACCAAGCGACTCCATTGCTTGGGTTGTTGGTTGTCAAATCATTTAAACGCTTTATAAGTTCACCAAATATCCCTTCACGGTCAATGATCAGATCCTGCTCCTCAAGCTCTGATTCCGATGCATTTACACCGCCTTTTATCTCGGATTTGGAATGAATATCTATTGCATCGATAAAAAATTGTAGCGCGTCGTCAACATTACGGTAATTTTCACTCTGCACCAGCCCTTTCTCTAAAAGTGCAAAATAATTCTCCGGGTTAAGTTTGAGCACCTCGTCAAAACATTTCAAAGCTTTTTGGGCTTCATTTAGATTCTTATATAATATCCTTCCTTTAGTAAATAATAAATGCTCGTCTTCAGGTGCAAATTTCAAAGCTTCATCCAAACAAATTAACGCCTCTTTATGTTTTTTATACGCCTTGGAAAAGATTATGCCTTTAAGGTGCCAACCGTTTTTGTGCTTAGTATTCTGCTTGGTCAATTTATCGATCGATTTCAAGGCTTCCAATGGTTTGTTCAAATGTTTAAAATATACAATACCTCTATTCAACATCGAAGGTTCATGGTCGGGGTTGATCCTTAAAGTACCTTGAAAGCTTCGCAGGGCTTCTTTTGGTTTATCTAGATATTTATAGAAAATTAAGCCCTTTTGGTACCATGCCTCTTCATAATAAGAATTTAAATAGATCGCCTGGTCGAAACAAGCGATTGCATCTTCGCGGCGGCTCTCGAATTTGCTGAGTATGATTCCTTTCCAGTACCATACCTCGTCACTGTTAGGGTTAAGCTTGGAGGCTTCGTCAAAAGCAATCAAAGCGTCACGCAACCTGTTCATATTGCAAAGTATTTTACCTTTTTCACGCCATGCGTGCTCTTCTTGCGAATCCAAGGCCAGCATTTTATCAAAACATTCAATAGCTTCATTAGGCCGGTCTAATTCTTCGATCAGTATCCGCGCTTTATTCTCTAAAGCCTCAGTATTATCAGGCGCTAACAAAAGTATTTGATTAAATAAATCTAACGCTTTTTCAAACTCACCAGACTCTTCGGCTTCCATCCCCTGCTCTAAATACTTAGAAATTAAATCATCACTTTTAACTTCAACAATATCCTTGAGATCATCACCTTTGGGCTCGATTTTGGTGCCGATCGACATGTACGGGGGTTTTAATAGCGCGCCGCTTTTCAATCTCGCTCTTACATTGGTGATAAATCTTTTCAAGTTCGAAGGTTCCACATCAAGTGCTTCTTCCCAATACTTATTGAAATCCTCAACAATTCCAGCTACGACTTCATCTTCCTGTATAGCTAACCCATAATCGATACCCGTAGTAAAACTATCTGGCGTTAAATTTGCCGACGTTAAAATTATTGTTTTACTATCAAAGATATAGGCGTTTGCATGGAGGTTAGAGATCGATTTTAAATGTACCGAAAACTCCACGGTGGATCTTAGATTGGCAATTGCCTCTAAACTCTCTAAGTCGGAGCGCCCGTCAATAACATCTTTTTCATTTATACGGGTTAGAATATTTATTTCAAATGTCTTGTCAATTTTTTTATTAAGAAGTATATTTGTGATCCAAAGAATGCTCTCGCTTTTCAAAAAAGGCGAAATAATAAAAATGCTCTTGTCTGAATCCTGAATAAACTTCAACAATCTATTTTTCCAGGGTGCCTGGATGACTTCATAACCTGCTGCGGCTTTGCTATTTTTTGGCATTTATATGCTCCCCCAGTCTTTTAGTTCAACCGTGAATATAACTTTTAGGATATAACCTTTTTTTATTTTTGCCTTGTTCTATGAATTTGGTGGAAATCCCTTCTAGTGGTAAGTGGTACTATACAGTTTGTCCAGTGGTAAGTGGTAAGATAGCTAT
>JAGLHE010000245.1 GCA_023143685.1 Candidatus Omnitrophota bacterium | reverse complement strand
CTAATATCAGTGTTGGAATTAAAGGATGCATATCAATATAATCAGGAGGATCGTAGAGAGAATATGATTCTGCTTGTCAGCCCCCGCATTGATGGCATGAAAACACCGCAAGCCGCTCTTGGAATAGGCTACATCGCTTCATATCTTGAAAATAATGGTATTGCCTGTGATGTAATGAATTTGTCTTATGAAGCCATAACTGTTGATGAATTTATTCATCATACCATATCAAGAGGATATCGTGTTGTAGGTTTCACGCTTAAGGATACCTCACAAATGGATTTTGTATGTTCGGTAGCTTTAAAACTTAAGGAAAAAGGAATAATAATAATTGCAGGCGGGTATCTCCCAACATTATCATACAAATTTCTGTTAAAGAATTACCCTTTTATTGATTATGTAATCAGGGGAGAAGCTGAGCAGTCTATGCTTTATTTTGCAAAGCATCTGGATAGCGACAATAGATACAATTGTCCGGGGCTTTCTTATATCAAAGATGCTGAAATCATCGGGAATGAGATTCCAAGACCGATTGATGATCTTAGTAATTTACCATACCCTAAAAGACCATATATCAATGTGCTACTGAAAAACAGGTTGTCAATCAATATGGTTTCATCAAGAGGATGTGTTAATAATTGCAGCTTTTGCGCAGTCTCAGCCTTCTACAGGGTCTGCACAGGCAGGAATTATTGGAGGGCGCTTCCACCGGCTGCCTTATATGAAGAGATGATGCATTATCACCGAAATTATGGCGTTATCCATTTCAATTTTGTAGATAATAATTTCTTTGGTAATTTTGAAAAAACTAAAAGCAGGGCGATTGAATTTGCTGATTTATTGATTAAAAAAAGAACAAAATTCAAGTATAGAGCTCCGCTTCGGAGCGATAACGTTGATGAGAAAACAATTGAAACTCTTAGCAGATCAGGCCTTACTCAAGTCTTTATAGGTATTGAATCGGTTGTTCCAAGGCAGCTTGATTATTATAATAAAAGGATAACTCCCCAACAAAATCACCATGCAATCAAGATTTTAAACAAATATAACATAGATTCCCAAATAGCAATAATATGGTTTGACAGGAACACCACGATAGAAGAAATAAGAGCCAACTTGGAATTTACAAAGAACATAAATCCGCACAACATCCATCATTTCCCAAATTCAATGCTTCATGTTATACCTCAAACATCGCTGCAGAAAAAAGTTACAAATGAGGCGTATATTCAATATGATGCGGAGCGTAATGCCTATAATTACAAGATTAAGGATCCAATCGTAAGGCAGTTATACAAAGCCTGTAATTCCTGGGTTAAAAAATATTATCAACTTTATCAGCTTCTAATTCGGCTACGATTTGATTGTTGGAACCAGGATGAAGGATTTTGCAATACATCAAAGGGATTATATTCGCAACTTAAGCAGGCTGAACTCGATTTTTTTGAAGACTTGGTTGTCAACGGATCTGATGAGTATGAGAAAAAAATTGAAGCGAATACTCAAGATTTCAAAGAACTTCTAAGTAAAGGGCTTTGTCTGTATGATAAAGTTGTTGACAAAGCTGGACCTCTGTATGTGGATTTTAGGATAAAGTG
>JAGLHE010000244.1 GCA_023143685.1 Candidatus Omnitrophota bacterium | reverse complement strand
AGTCCAGGCCAGCCAGCATGCACAGAAACTTTTTCCTATTCCCTGATCCCCAACTATAAGTATCTTAGGAGAGAATCCTTTTTTTATTTGAGATAATAGTCTGTACAAGGATCTGTATTGTGTTTTGATATTTCTGTCGTTAATCTCTAATTCAAATAATTCTCTTTCGTTTTTCTTTTTTACAATCTGGAAATTAATACGTCTTCCCCTTCCTTGGTTCTTTTTATTTTCGGTGGATTAGTTGTCTCGAGAACAACTATTGCCTTATTGAATTTGTCATCACTCAGTCCATATTCAAATTGTGTTTCAGATCTTAACGTAAAGAAATTAATAGTTTTTTTCGGTTGCTTTTCTAAATAAGATAATATCCATTTGTAAATTTCAACATTAGTTTTTTGAAAAGCCATTGATTACATAATAATAAGTATAAATAAATAAACATTGTTGTTAATGCTGACAGTCACAATTTTATTATAATCGATAGTATGAGACACTGTTTTTAGTGACGTCTTTATATAGGAGAGATGTGAAATATTATCATGCCTGAAATAATTGAATCATGCTTTTCTACAATCGAGGGGGTGAAATCGTATGGCTACTAACGTAGTTGGTCTCGTAGTTGCCGTGTTCATTGTAGCAATCCTTGCTTCGGCATTGCTTCCTACAGCGTTCAACTCAATGTTTGGTGCTAACACATCATCGTGGGATGAAGGAACAGTTGCAATCTGGAATGTGTTACCAATAATCTTCATCATAGTAGTACTTCTCGGAGTACTTGTCCTTGCCGGATTGAAGTTTACAGGTAAGATTTAATCAGACAACTATCAAACCAACCTGGGTCATTGGCGTAGCCGGCCCAGGATTTATATTTATAATAAAAAAATAGGGGGTGAAATTTAATGGAATTATTTGATTTTGATGTAATTGTTCGTGTATTTTTAGCAGCCTTGCTTGTAGCAGTGTTACTCCCTGGATCATTTACTGCAATTTTCGGTGTAAATACATTTCTTTGGAGTGAAGGTGCAATAATATTGTGGCAAATTTTACCTGTTCTTCTTCTCATTGTCATACTTCTGATTCTTTTGAAAAAAGCCGGATATGATTTTGACATGTAATGTAAAATACATAGGGCCATTGGCGTAGCCGGCCCATTCTCATTTTTTAAAATCTAATAAACTTCCGTTTCAATAATTCTATACATGAACCGCCTGAACTGTAAAATACAAGAAAGCCAACCGATAGACACCTTTTTAAAGGTAAACAATCAAGATATAATTACCTATGAGTCTGCACACATGATAACGGGTGATGTGGAAGGGATTAATGTTCTTGGCGGTTCATATCCCTTCCACATTGCCAATATCCCATGTCATGTTTCTTTTGTTGAAAACTTCCGACTTCTTGAAAATGATGATCAATTATATTTTCTTGATCGTTTTGATTTGATCAATCTTGAAAAGATACCTCAAAAATGTCTAGAGAAATATATCGACGAATTGCAGAAAGATGCATATGATTATTGTGTGACAGAAAAATACAAAGAAAACTCTTTTATGTTGCTTCATCGATTCACAACTGAATATAATAGACGTGAGGATTTCGAGGATTATCTCAGAAAAATCGATAACTGTCCAACACAGCAAAAGATCCGTCAGATGGAATTAATGAATGATATACCAAAACTCTTAAGATCTTATGGTTTTTGGTTAAGAGACGATCTGATGCTCGCTTTTAAAATAGATGGTGAAGCCCGAGGTTACCTTGCCGCAAAACGTGGGAACAAAACTTACATGGAATCCATGAATACAAAAATCAGAAAATTAGAAGAAAACATGCCGACCGTTAAAATATTTGATGCAAACACAAAAGATCGGAAGTCTAAATACACGTCTGTTATAAATGTGACCATGACTTACGCACAGCGTAAAATATCAAAATTCGATGCCTGGGATAAAGTGAGTGATGACATTAATTTATACGTCGCTAAAATACGGAAAGAATATGGAACTGTTAGGATTTTCAGATCATATGAATCCCATAAATCCGGTTATCCCCATGTCAATATTATAATGATTTTTGAGGATCATCATTTCAGAACTTTTTATCAAAAATACAAGAAACCAAAACCCAAACAAAAAAGAAAAGGGGCGTGGCGAATAACAGAAAAAACTATTGTAGAGGATTTTTGGGAACATGGATATTCCGATGTGGTAGCCGTATCATCCATTGAGGGCGTAATGGATTCTCCGGAAGAATATACACCTAATTCTTTTCCGTTGATGCACGCCGTGAAATACATAACTAAAGATTATTCAAAATATAAATCGGATGAAGAATCAAAAACAGGCTTCATGCAGATGTCCATACTGTGGGCTATGAGAAAACAGTCCTTTTCTTTCAGTAAATCCCGGGATGGCAAAAATTTATTTTTGCAGTCGTTAGCCGGCGTAGCCGGCCGACTTGATTGGACAATTAAGCCTAATTCAAACCCCGATCTCGAAAAGGATCTTGAAAATGCAACAAAAGCGGACTTTTTGGGTATCATCCATTACTTCGAAGTTGAATTAAAAGCGAAATGGAAGCCACCGGACGACATCTGTTACAATCT
Source organism: Candidatus Omnitrophota bacterium (assembly GCA_023143685.1). Taxonomy (GTDB): domain Bacteria; phylum Omnitrophota; class Gorgyraeia; order Zapsychrales; family JANLHA01; genus JAGLHE01. The sequence goes on along the minus strand of JAGLHE010000244.1, from coordinate 689 downwards.
TCCGGACAAAGTCGTATGTTTGCTTAGAGGTTGGGATCCAAAGGAACTCGGTGACAACACTGTCAAGTGGAAGATGGATTACGAGTCTGCTATCGAACATAACCGACAGAATCAAGAAGAATTATATAACCGCTTCATGGAAGAAGAGAATATAAATGTAGGGGGTGAAATAGATGAAAAAAAATCTGTTAGAAAAGTTTTTGTATGATCCTGACGCAGGTGTAAGAAAAGTCGATGTTATAATGGGAACAATATTCTGTATGTTTATATTGTTTTTGTTTGTGTATCCGACTGTACCGTTAGAATTTGAATTAGCCGGTACGGGTTTAATTGAATTTCCTAACGAAACAACAAATAATATAACAGTTAAGATTGAAAATATCGATGTTAAATTCAAAACAGTTGTTCCAATAATTGGATATGTACCGACAATTAACGCATTTTCAAACATCAGAATGTTCCCATAATTGCGTTCTGAAAAACATAAATGACTTTTTTAAATCATTAATTTCAATATTATTTATGCCTAGAAAAAAACGTAAAAAAAAGAAAGGTCAATTTAGAAAGAGGGCACTTTCAACAGCAAAATTTGTTACACCAATCGCAATATCATTCATTTAAATCTATAATGGGGTGAAATTAATGGTCAAGGGTATAGGGAAAAGATTCCCATCAGGTAAGCCAATTCC
>JAGLHE010000243.1 GCA_023143685.1 Candidatus Omnitrophota bacterium | reverse complement strand
TTTTTTTCATTTTAGTTCCTAAGACACATATAAACAATAACATATACATACATAACACTATAACACATAGACACACAACATCATCTCTCTCTGAGATTTTAAGTTGCCTTGTATCCTGTTTAACTAGGTTACTCCGAAATAAGCCGACTTTGCCGTATTTTTTTTGATTTTATGCGAAATTTATACGAAAAAACGCGCCAAACCGATAGACAGTAAAGCGCGTTATGATTAAAAACGTACATATAAATGGAGGTTTATAGGTAGGTGTGGAGATTTGATTATAGTAAGAGATAAATAATATGAGCAAAACAACTTTCAGGCTTTTAACCTTCTTGATTCTCGCTCCTTTGGTGTCATTTGCTTTTTATGCAGATGTCCCCATATGGTATGCTTGTATGTATATGGCTTTTATTCTTCTTATCAGTCTAGAATTGTTTTTTGTTTCAAAAAAATGATAGAATAAAGTCGCCACAACACAAACATACTAGACAATCTAGAATGTCTAAAAATCTCTTCAATCTTCTCCCCACCATATGTTCGTTACTTAATTATACTCTGCATATGGAAAATTGTCAAATAAATTCTGAGAAAAAGTCGATAAATTATTTTCCACTTTTTTTGGATTTTGGGGTATTTTCTTTTTGGCATAAGTTTGTTCTCGTAGTATAATATAGTACACGGAAAATATTATATATTAGAGTAACGGAAACAACACCTTGGGATAAATTAATAGGATCGAAGCATCATCTCGATCTCCTATATACTTATTCCTTCTTACTTTAAGGAGATTAAACTTTAATGGAAAGAAAAACTTACGACTTTGATAACTCTGACCCGATGAAGAGAGATCAAGCATATAATGAACTAGCAAAGGATTTGTTTAAGGTAGACTTTGAGAATAAAGAATTCTTATTTGTTATGTTGAATTCTATTATAAGTTTACTTTTAACCAAAGGATTAATTACAGAACAAGAATTTTCCGACGAGGTAGAAAAAACAACACAATCATTTAAATTGATGAAATATCGAAAAAATTTGATGGACAATCAATAAATGAAAGTATAATAGATTGGCGGGTTGTTGGGCCTTGAGTCAGTCCAACCGGGAGGTAGACTCACTACCGCAAGCCCCGCCATAGATGAGATGCACGACAATTTGTCATGCAGGGTATGGGTGGGCGCAAAACAACAAGGGAGATCGGGGTTCAACGAGATACTGCGGCTAGATCGCGGTTCACACCTTCACCCCGGCCCCTTGATTTTTTTATTTAATCAGTAGAAGTTTATGTGGACTTCTGTATAGATTGTCTACCATTATACTTTTCTTCTTTTTACCCATATAAAGATAAGCATAACCACCATCTCCATAAGTCTTTAAACCTTGATCATCCTTGCCGAATATGGTATAGGTTCCTCTTTCGCTCATGTATATCTTTTCTTTATTATTAGGATCGACATAGTATGATCCAGAACCTCCTACTACTCTAACTTTGTCTCCAGCTTTTAATGCCCGCCAGTTCTCTACGGGTATCCTTCTCTTTCCTTTTCTTCTTTTCTTCATAGGAAATTCATAGTCACAACCCTTACAGTTATAACTTCTAACGCCATTAATCTCTTGGCACTCCGGACACTCTTTCTGGCCTCTTTTTCCCATTTTATATTCTCCTGATTAAGAAACTCTTACATACTATATTATACATTACTAATCGGCATTTGTCAAGTGCAAACTTTAAAAAAGTTGCGTGCTAACCAACATCGGACAACCAAAAGCTTCTTGGGGTGATACAAAACTCGCGTGCTGCCCAAAAACTCGCGTGCTATAGACACACTTAGACTACAAAAGCCAGTTGGGCTGATACATCTCTTTGGTTTGGCTGGCGTGCTGAAAAATTTTAACAGACTGGAAAAACTCGCGTGCTATAGACACGCTTAGACTGCATGATCTACTTGGGGTGATACAACCCCTGTAGATACAGGTGAGTGACACGTTTGGTCCCTCGCTTAACTTTTCCTCATCTTTTCTTAAATCCTTTCCAGCACTACACTTACATCAAGTATAACATATATATCGTCATTGTCAACCTAAGTCTTTACTATTTCTCAACTTATATCAATTCGTCGTGGAATATTGATTGTGGTCGTTTGGCACGATACTTGCTCTGACAAATCGTCGTAAGTCTATATGGGGTAAGGGTTTACGTCGATGCGGGCGGGCCGGCGTCGCCCTAAGTCGTTATGTCACAACGACTTACGACAAATCCGAAAAAAATCACAAAAAAACCCGCCCCACCCCTTGACAGGATAGGACGGGCGACCAAGAAAGGTGATTTACGCCGCGAGTGCCAGACGTTCAGCCTTGCGGACGGTGATATCGTTTGACGCACGCAAGATGCGGTCAAACTCGCCAGTGAAACCTTTACGGGCCTGTGCATCGTGTTGCACGTAACCCTGTACAGCGTTATAGGCTTCCCAAGCCGAGATTCGGAAATCGTGACCCATCGTCGGACGGTTGGTTGTCAGACGTTCACGCATAACACGTCGAACAATTGCCTCAGTCCGATTGCGGTGAACCGTAACGGCTCGACCTTCGGTCTGCTCTGGTTGCGGGTACAACTCGTTCAGGAATTCAGTCAACACAACCTCACGGGATTGCATGTCCTGAACAACGTCGGTCAAATTCGACCAGCTATTTTTCAGGGTGTTGAACGTAGCGATTAACTCGTCCATTTTGCCACGCAAACCAGAAGTGTGACGGATGCAAACGGACGTGCCAGAAACCTGCGACATCATCGCAAGGTTGCGGCAAGCATCGCGGTAATAACCAAGCGAAGCACGAAAAGACTCGCCATCGTAACCCGCACGAATCATCACGCGAGGCCAGATATTGTCCTGCGTACCGTACACGGCAAGACGATCCTCACGGTTGGGCTTCACGTCAACGTAATGGCCGTTGCGGAAATGGCAACGAACATCAATATCACCATCAAATGCCGTGTCAGCAGCTTCTGACAATGCAATAACATCGTCAGTGGTGTGCGGGACATAGCGAGAGGTGACGGACCTAGAACTAACCATCGTGCCGGTATCGCTGCGGAACAAACCGTAAAGCGGGGTAGACATCCCATCGGGACCAGACAGCGGGAACTTGTCAACGCTGAAATCGAAAGTCGAGCGGATCTGATCGGAAACAGTTTGAGAAACAGAAGACATAGTAAACACCTTTCAAAGAAAAAACTAACTTGTTACACCTAAGTATACCATTAACATCGGCTATGTCAAGCAAAAATCTTTAATCTTTCGTGATTATTTCTTTTTGACACATCAGGTCATGACCGAACGTGTCATCGTCGTAAGTCGTTACCAGCAAAGGATTTACGACGACGCGGGCCGGCCCGCGTAGCCCTAACCCCTTACGGGGCAAGGACTTACGGAAAGTTTACAAATTTTTAGCTATTTCGCTAAAAAGGGCTTGACAAGCGAGCCTAGCATAGGGATTTTGACTCCCCATTTTTGACGCTCTTTATAAAAAGCCTTAACACCTTTACGGGTTAGAACCGTGTCGAGATTTTGAGTCCGTTTGAATTCCGGATCAAATTTTCGATATGGTCCGTTGATTGTTGACCAGTTCAACGGATGTTTTTTCGTATCTTGTCGAGATTCCAAAACCCCCCAGCGGAAAGAATTTCCTCGGACCGGCTGCTTGTAAGAAAACAAAACCAAACTTTTCATGATAGTTCCTTTCTAAAAATAAACTTCATCGCTTCGTAAAATATTGTGAAAACTACAAAACACCAAATTGTTAAATACCCACTCAAACCGCCTCCTTAGTTTTCCTTGAATAAGAATGTTTGACCTTATCACGTTTAAGAATTTTTAATGCCGTTGCTGCCTCCGTCCCTTTGGGTTGAGTTCCGTGAATTAAAAGTGCGAAGCTATTGTTTTTCAGACTTGGACGAGCAGCATGGCTATCATCATGGTCGATGATAAGATTTTTTTCTTCTGCTTCCGATTCTGAAAATACAACAACAGATTCGCGTAAATTGTACAGATCAATTTTAGCGTCAAGACGACCACCACGACTAGCAGTGAGAATCATATTACTTGGGATCATACTTTTATTGTTGATCCAATAGTCGAGAGATTTTGTGTACGCATAAAACAAGAC
>JAGLHE010000242.1 GCA_023143685.1 Candidatus Omnitrophota bacterium | reverse complement strand
ACCAGTTATTCGCAGAATCCAATCCTGTACTGAGCAAGATGATTTTCATCGTTGTAATGACCGAAACTTTTATTATGGAACTGCTCGGGCCGGTGATGGTCAAAATCGGGGTCAAAAAAGCAGGTGAAATAGGTCTCAATGTTACAGAGGAAGACCTTATAAAAACACATCTGGTAGGCGATGTAATGGACGACGAGCCATCGGTTATTCCGACAGGGATGACATTCGGTGAGATCATTGAATTTGTCAGCACTACAGACAGCTTTTACTACCCGGTCCTTGATCGAAACGGAAAACTCACCGGCTGCCTGACACTGGACAGTCTCCGCAGTGTGCTCCAGAGCCAGGAAATGAGCGAATGGCTGATAGCTTTGGATGTCGCCGAACCAGTCATCGCCACAATAACGCCCGACATACCTTTAAAGCAGGCCTTTGAACATGCCATTAAGATGGACATAGAACATCTTCCAGTAGTCAGCAGCGACCGGGAAAATAAATTGCTGGGACTTTTGGATATAAAAGCCGTGCATAGATTCCTAAGTGCCGAAGTACTGACACGACACCAAAAAGCCGCTTGGCCGTCCCCCCAAAAAATGATCAACGCATGACAACCAAAGGAGCGCGGCATCGCAAGCTGCCCGAATAAACGCCAACGCAACATGATTAGTTATTCATGAAAGAACGGATCTAAAAGCCTGAAAATCAACAATTAAGATACTGCCGAAAAATCTTGCTGCACTCATCCGGTAAACTAAGGTTAAAATATGTTGCCAATCGCTGGCGGATGGACGATAATCATTACCGCCCGCACAGCAGCCAGGACTATAAGGCCCCGGCAGCATATGCGACAAAGTACCTTGAGCAAGGCTCCGCTCTGCCTTCCTCAAGACAAGGAGAACTGTTGTGATATACTCTCATAACAAATGATACAAAAAACAGGAGCAGATCAATACCATAAACGTTTTGGCGGATTATTGAAATCATGGCGGAGGGCTGCATAATGGCACGGACAACTTTTGACGCACTTATAGAAAGCTCGGGTAAAGAAAACAGAAGGCAACAAATAGCTTTTTCCGAAACTAACCTTAAAAAAATGGAATATTATAATAAGCATTACCAAATTGTCACAGATTTATATTTCGTAGCTAATGCACCCGTAAAACTTTGTGACCACAAGAAAGCTATGGAAAGGGAGTGTAGGTTTTGTGGTAGATCTAAACCAGAAGTAAACTTCAGGAAAAAAGCACATGCAGTGCCAGAATTTCTTGGTAATAAGTCTTTAATTTCTATGAATGAGTGCGATATTTGTAATAAGTTTTTTGCAGATGAATACGAGGATCATTTGGCTAAATGGTTCGGGCCAATGCGTAGTCTTTGTCAAATGAGGGGAAAGAAAGGTGCTCCTAAATACAAATCAGATGAATTCACTTCCGCCAGAGGCGATAAAGGTATGGAATTGTTTGTAAACTCAGATTCATCTATATTGAAGGAGATCAAAGAAAGTGGCTCAGGATCTTTTAAGATACCAGTTCCAATGTATACCCAACCATTTATTCCGGTTAGAGCGGCAAAGGCTTTTATTAAATCCGCAATATCAATCCTGCCTCAAGAGCTTTTATCTGAATGCGAAAATACTATACAGTGGCTATTAGGAAAAGCTACCGTAAATATTGACAATTTCCCTGTCATGTATGCTTTTACACCAGGAGTTAACCCATACAGAATTGGAAAGGCAATGATTTGCAGAAGAAAAATGCCAGATGCTGAAATGCCATTCTTGTGGCTTATTATTGCAACGACTAATTTTCTATTTCAGATCATGATACCTTTCTGCAAAAGTGATCGATGGATAAAACATGGCAAGAAAAACAGCTTCGAAGTCACAAAATTCCCTACACCATTTCCAGAAGAGTACGAAAAAAAATATGGCAAAACTGTATGGTATTGTGAGGATTGGGCCAGTGATAACCCTGTGGTGCAAAATCGGGAAGCTTCATTTCATGTTGACAAAATAGAAGAGATCAATGTTAATAAAAAGAAGAACAAAAAATAAAGGTGTCAGACATGCTCTGTAGAAAAGCTTTTCTTGGAACCGTAACTTGTGAATAAATTCACAAGTCTTTTTTTAAAACCTCTGTGCCCTCTGTGGCAAAAAAATCTTCAGCTTTTAACTTTCTTAATTTTTTAATCCGAGTAATCCGTGAAATCCGCGGATAATATCTTTTGTTTTTACCTTTAACTTTCTAATCACAAATCCTGTGATCCTGTCAAAAATTTTTTGCTTTTGAACCTTCGTGGCCTTCGTGGTGCAATCATTCTTTTACGACTCACGAGTTTTTATGTCTATAAAAACTCTGCAAAAAAACGGTTCTTGGCGCTGCCAAAAAAACGTAGATTGCAAAAAATTGCAAAAAAAATGCAGCAAAAATACCGTTGTGCGCGACCGTGCATAACGCCACAACCGGATAGGGCATGTCGGCTCCATTTCGCTTCATAATTGAAAATTCCACTTGACTATGACCGCATTACAGTGGATAAACTAACCATAGAAAACAAGCCCCAAATCGTTGCACATCACGGCAGGGGGCTTTCATAAGTTAAGTATTTACAACCAGATACGAAGGATTCTCATGATCGAGCCCGCCACATTTGACAAGGCTGTCGAAGCCATAAAAAACTCCACCAGCGTACTGATCACCGCCCACACACGCCCCGACGGCGACGCATGCGGTTCAGTCCGTGCAATGTGCGAAATACTGCGTTCGCAGGGCAAAAAAGCACATCCCATCTTCATGTCACCCCTGCCCCAATGGTACGAATTCATGTTCGACGAAAAGGTTTCCATCCTCGGAAATGACGTCACCCAACAGCAGCTCCACG
>JAGLHE010000241.1 GCA_023143685.1 Candidatus Omnitrophota bacterium | reverse complement strand
AAAGGGATTTTAAAGGTTATCCCGTTTTTACAGTTTTAGACATTGAACGGTTAATTGAGTGGAAAAGCAGGTTGAAAACTGATGATTTTAGAAAATAGCAAAATTACACTTAACGTTTTGAAGAATAAGGACTTAACGAAATATAGCGTCACGCTCGTTCATCTGCTCAGACAGTTTTAGACACTTGACCATGAAATTATAAGGCATTGATATGAAACAAGATACAAAAAAATTTACCTCAGGACCTATGGCTGGCAGATGAATGAGTATGATGCTAAGGCTCAAGATGATGGGGAATTTGTATATATATGAGAAAGAGTTTAAGGGTTAAATGAAATCCGTGAGTTGAACTGGATAGTTGTGAGTTGTTATGAAAAGATATCAATTATATTTAGGTGTTGGGGTAGCAAGCCTTTGGCTTGTGACGGGCCTTTTTTCTGTTGTTGGTTATGCCGGTACAGTCATGCCTGAAGGAGGTGCCCAGCCGCTTGTGCGGATCGCGATTAAGCAAAACGCAAGTGTAGGGGAAATCTCTATCCGCGGGACGTATGAAGTCTCAGATCCGGTGACGGGTGAGGTGCTAGGTTCTGGCCGACGGATGCCGCGTGTTCAACTTGTCCCTGTCCGCGACGGAATACAGCTTGGCAATGATTTCTATGGCCGTGAGCGGATACGTATCACCACGCGTAAAGATATTACGGTTTATGGTACGAAAAATGATAAACGTTATCGCGAGAACATGGATATTGTTCGTAACGCGGATGGAAATTTGTTATTAATTAATCAAGTTAATCTTGAGGATTATATTCGAGGTGTTCTTTATCATGAAGTATCACATCGTTGGCCCATGGAGGCTTTAAAAACTCAGGCTGTGGCAGCCAGGACATATGCGATGTATCGTAAGAAAATCAGGAAGCATAAAGAGTTTGATGTTACTAATGACACGTTTTCACAGGTTTATGGAGGGCGTTCCGCGGAACGGTATAGGACAAATTTAGCTGTTAAAAAGACGCGGGGTGAGATTTTGAGTTTTAATGGGGAAGTGTTGTCGGCATATTACCATTCGACGTGTGGTGGTGTGACGTTAAGCTCGAACGATGTTTGGCAGGAAGAAATTTTAATTCCGTTGCGTGGAGCGAAGTGTAATTATTGTTATAATTCGCCGCATTATAAATGGAAAAGAAATTTTCACCTGCAGGATATTCAGGAGAAACTAAACGCCGAAGGCTATCAGGCCGGGACGATTAAAGATATTCGAGTGGATAAGCGAACGAAAGAAGGGCTTGTCCAGATTTTAAAAATAACAGGACGTAACGGTGAGGTGGTCAAGGTTTCGGGCAAGGAGTTTCGTGGGATATTAGGCCCCAACCTTATTAAAAGCAGCCGGTATCGCATTAAGATGAAGGGGTATTATTGTGATATTATTGGCAGAGGGTGGGGGCATGGTGTGGGTATGTGCCAGTGGGGAACGCGCGGCATGGCCAAGCAGCGGTATAATTATAAAACGATTTTGAATTATTATTATCCCGGTGCAAAGATTGTCCGTTTAGAAAATCTTTAAAATAATAATGGGTGGCGATAGCTTTTGCGTTGTACGTTGCCCGTTAATCGTAGCACGCAAGAGAATGTATAAACTCACAGAATTCAATTATCGTCTTCCTGAAGAATTGATCGCGCAAGAGCCGTTAAGGAATCGGGATCAGGCACGTTTGCTTGTCGTGGATCGTAAGAAAAAGGCTGTGTCGCACGATACCTTTGAGAATATCGGTCAATATCTGCCGAAAAACAGCCTGGTTGTTCTTAACAACACCAAAGTTATCCCGGCGCGGTTGTTGGGGGTTAAAGAACGTAGCGGCGGGCAAGTTGAAATCTTTCTATTGAATAAATTAAAGGAAGGATGTTCATACGAAACATTAATGCGTCCGATGCGCAGGATTAAAGATGGGGATGTGGTTTCGTTTGGGGACGGGAAACTTAAAGCAACAGTTGTTGATAAGGATAAAAAGATTGTCCGGTTTAACCGCAAAGATGTTCTGCCTTACTTAGAGCGGATCGGGCACGTGCCATTGCCTCCGTATATTAAGCGTGCGGACACGAAAGAGGACCGGGAATTTTATCAGACGGTTTACGCGCGGCATGCCGGATCTGTGGCAGCACCTACGGCAGGTTTGCATTTTACCAAGCCACTGTTAAGTAGACTTAAAAAACAGGGGCATGATATCGTGAATGTCACGCTGCATGTCAATTATGCGACGTTTAAGCCCGTAGAAGAGCCGGATATCCGCACGCATAAAATGCACATTGAGGAATATTCTGCTTCGAAAGTCACGTGGGAAAAAGTTCAGCAGGCCAAAAAAGATAAACGAAAAATTGTGGCTGTTGGCACAACGAGTTGCAGGGTTCTTGAGGCAGTAGCACAGACCGGAAAGATCAAAGGGAAAACGAATTTATTTATTTATCCGGGATATAAATTTCAGTGTGTAGATACACTGATCACAAATTTTCATCTACCGTTTAGTTCGTTGTTAATGCTTGTGTATGCGTTTGGTTCTTCAGCAGTGATGAAGAAGGCGTATAATGAAGCGGTTAAAAGTAAGTATCGGTTTTATAGTTATGGCGATGGGATGGTAATTGTTTAGCGCGCAACGGGCTACGTGCAGCGTACAATGAAAGGAAAAGATGTTTCAATTAATTAAAAAAGATAAAGATACCAGGGCGCGGTTAGGGACGCTTAAGACCGCACATGGTGAATTGCAAACGCCGTTTTTTATGCCTGTCGGCACAAACGGAACAGTCAAAGGGATCTCGGCTGAAGACTTGAACCATATGGGCGCGCAGTTGATGCTCTCCAACACCTACCATTTATTTTTGCGCCCTGGTACAGATATTATTGGCGAGTTCGGTGGCTTGCATAAATTTATCTCTTGGGATAAGCCGATGTTAACCGATAGCGGCGGGTATCAGGTCTTTAGTTTGTCGAAGTTTCGCAAACTCTCGGATGAAGGTGTGAAATTTCAGTCGCACATTGACGGCAAGCGGCATTTTTTAAGACCCGAGGATGTGATTGATATTGAAGGCGTATTGGGTTCGGATATGATCATGCCTTTGGATGAATGCGCGCCGTATCCTTGTAAACGTAAAGAGGCGGAAAATAGTGTGCGCCGTACAACCCTTTGGGCACAACGTTCGCGTCAGCATTTTTTAGATAATGGCATGAATGAAAAACAATTGCTGTTTGGAATTATTCAGGGTGCCACGTATGAAGATTTGCGTAAACAATCCGCAGAGGAAATCCTGAATGTCGGGTTTGACGGATATGCCATAGGTGGGGTCAGTGTGGGTGAGCCTGTGAAGTTAATGTTTGAAACGGTAGATTGGGTGGAACCGTTGTTGCCGCAAGACCAGCCGAGATACTTGATGGGTATTGGTATGCCGGATCAGATCGTTAAGGCGGTAGGGGAGGGGATTGATATGTTTGATACGTGTATCCCGACGCGATACGGCCGGCATGGTTCCGCGTTTACCGCTAAGGGCCGGATCATTTTACTTAACGCAGAACATGCGCGCGTTGACGGCCCGATTGATGAGGCGTGCGATTGTTTTGTGTGCCGGAAATATTCTAAAAGTTATATCCGCCATCTTTTTAAGGCGAATGAAATGCTGGGCCTGCGATTACTCTCATATCATAACCTATATTTTTATATTAATTTAACGCGTCGTATCCGAGCGGCCATTA
>JAGLHE010000240.1 GCA_023143685.1 Candidatus Omnitrophota bacterium | reverse complement strand
CCGTTATAAAGGGGCATCCTTTCGGTTTTCCATTTCTTATTTTTTTAGCTCACAAGATTGCAAATATTTTTTGTAATGGGACATCAGTGCATTCATGGATATACGCCGGCCAGGGGGTTGCATTGCTTTGCAGGTTGTTTGCGCTGATACCACTTTACTTTATTGGAAAGCTGCTGGTGGGAAAGAGGATGAGTTTCCTTGCCCTTTTGATACTTGTGGTACTGCCTTATCCTGCCGAGCATGGGAGTGATGTGCTTCGCGGATGGCCGCATCTACTTTTTCTGTCTAGCGGGTTTTTGTGTTTGCTATCGGGTGCGAAAAGTGGGAAATGGTGGCTGTTTGGTTTGGCGGGTTTCTTGGCGGGTCTTGGCCATATGATTCGCCCGGAATGTGCCCAGTTGGCGATTTACGGCACTGTGTGGCTTGCAATACGTTTATTTCGACCCAAAGACAATATGCCAAGGGGCAGAGCGGCAGTTGCGTTACTGGTACTTCTGGCGGGCTTTGCCATGACCGCAGGGCCTTATATCAAAGTTAGAGGTAAAGTGTTGCCGCCAAAGCTTGAGGGGCTTGTCGGTTCTCTCGCACCGGGACATAATGCTGATTATATTGAAAGTGATGTAATATACACCGCTTCGGGGCTGGATATTAGTCTGATCAAGGGCGCTGGCAAACTGATCAACAGGATCAGTGAAAATCTCATGCATTTTTTTACACCAGCATTATTCATAGGTGTCTACATGCGTCTGCGCAAAAATTTAATGACTAATGCAGAGAATTTTTTTATGGCAGGTTTTATTGTGATCAATGTGCTGATGATGGTATTACTTTATCGCGACTATGGATACATTAGTAGAAGGCACTGTATGCCGCTTATCGTTTTGACAATCTTTTATGTACCGGTTGGGTTGAATGTTTTGAGTGTCTGGATAAATAAAAGATTCTGCCGTGATGCTTCGTCTGAGACGGAGGTCAATCGCATGTTGACTATTCTTCTCGTTGTCGGAATTGCAATTTGTATCCCGAAACTTTTTCGGCCTTTGGGGGGCAATAAAGAACCATACTTAAAGGCCGCAAAATGGCTCAGTGAAAATACAGACAAAAATGCTGTTATTGCCGCAGTTGACAGCCGATTCAGTTTCTATGCAGGCAGGGAATGGGTCGCTGTTCGTAAGGATGCTGTTCCGGATGTCGCCGATTATGTCGTTGAAATAGCGAAAAATAACGGTGAGTACCAAAGTCAGGATGATGGCTTGAGTGAGGTGCATTCAATTCCGTTTAAGAAGGAAAAGGAAAGCAGTGTTGTAATTTATGAAAATATCTAAAAAGAATTATACACTATTTGGTTTTCCAGCAAAGCCATGGGAGTGGTATGTGTCAACCTTTACATAGAGCCTGTCCGTAGCGTGTAAGTTCTTTTGTTGTTTTGGGTTAGCGTTATTTTTTATGATTAAACGGGCTGTTTTTTGCTAAAGCGGATTCAACTCATAAGTGCAACTGAGTCGCCAAAATTATGGTGAGGTGTTATACTCTCTCACTGAATTTTGGTTACCTCAGTTGAAGGAACGCTTATGAGAGAGTGTATTGGTTCAGCGTGAATTG
>JAGLHE010000024.1 GCA_023143685.1 Candidatus Omnitrophota bacterium | reverse complement strand
TTGATGAATTGAAAGGGACCAATGCTGTTATGGCTTCAGGAGGATACGCAGAAGCCTTTATTCAAAAAGATTTCTGTGATTATCTAGCGGCGATGAAAGAAAGAGGATTAAGGGTAAATATTAATACAAATGGTTTATTGATGAAGGATGAACATATTCAAAGATTTGTTGAACTGGAAATTGACGGTATTTTTGTGAGCATGGATGCGATCACCCCGGAAACGTTTAAAAAAGTCAGAGGTTCCGAGGAGCTAGAAAAAATAAAGGAACTTGTCCATAAGTTGCTTGATGCACGGGGCGATAAATTGATTCCGCGTATCGGTGTTTCTTTTGTGGTTGAAGAAGAAAATGAGCATGAGCGGGAAGATTTTGTTGATTACTGGCTGCAGCATGTGGATACCGTCAGGGTTGCTGAGCGATTTTCTAATGATATTCATTCAGATTTAAAGGCAGATTCTGAAAATAGAAGGCCATGCCCGATGTTGTATGACACGATGTCCATTCATTATAACGGAGATGTCCCTGTTTGTTGTTGGGAGGGATCAGGAAAAACTTATCTCGGGAATGTGTTTGAAGATGGTATTAAAGGTGTTTGGCATGGTGAAAAATATCAAGAGGTTCGTCACTATCATGAAACCGGACAATTTGATAAAGTTCCTTTTTGTAAGGGGTGTAATGATTGGGCCAGATACGAAACCCCTGAGGAGATAATGTCAGGAAATATCTTTATCCGAAAGTCTCCTTTGCTCGTGTATTACAATCGGATCGATAGGCTTTCGACGTGGAAGTTTGGTCAGGGGGAATCTGTTAAGGCGGAATGAGAATGTTTTTCAAAGGTATTCATGTTGAAAACAGGTGGTTGCTGTGAGTAAAAAAGTACTGCTTTTAGGATATACAGGAAAAATGGGGATAGCTCTTTGTGATGCATTTAAAGGCTACGACCTTGTGTGTAAGAATAGTCAAGATTTTGACGCGTGTGACTTTGATGCTGTTAAGGCCATGGTCGTTAAAGAAAACCCAGACGTTGTTTTTAACACAGTCGCTTTAGTAGGAATTGATATTTGTGAAGATGAACCGCAGAAAGCTTATGAATTAAATACATTGTATCCCAGGGAGCTGGCCAGCCTTTCAACGCAATTGGGTTTTGTGCTGATCCATTTTAGTACAGAGAGTATCTTTTGTGATCGCGAAGACGGGTTTTATACCGAAAGCGATACGCCAAAGCCATTGCATATTTATGGCATTACAAAATATGGCGGGGACTGTATTGTCGAGGCTCTCGCTGAAAAATATTATATTTGTCGGCTTCCTTTATTGTTTGGGGAAACTAATAGAGAAACTCAATTTGTTGAAAAAATGCTTAAGAAGGCGGAAAGCGGAGCTGTGCGAGTTTCCGCGGATATTTATACTTCGCCCTCTTATAGTAAGGACATCGCGTGGGAGGTGAAAGGGATTCTTGAGGAGGAACTCCCTTTCGGCGTATATCACATTGTCAATGAAGGGAAAGCCAGTCTTTATGATGTTTTTAAAGAGATCGTCGAAAATTTAAAACTTGATGTTACTGTTGAGCGGGCGTCACATAAAGAATTTCCGTCAAAAGCGATTAAGAGTGTTGTGACCCCAATGAAATCTGAAAAAATTAAAAGTCTTCGGCCTTGGCGGGAAGCTATTGCTGAATACACAAAATCATTCGAGGAAAGATCATGAAAAAAATAAGCGATAAATTTAGAATGAACGATCATAAACTCACTTGGCATTTAGATAGGGTGCAAGAATGGGAGAAGGGAGATCGGATTGCGCCGATTTATCTTGAGGTCGGGATAACAAGATTTTGTAATATTGCATGTAGGTTCTGCGAGTACGGAACACACATGAAAACAGACAGGCAGATGATCGAAACAGATGTGTTGATTAAATTTCTCCGTGAAGCCGCGTCCATAGGGGTAAAAGGAATTGGTTTTTTTGGCGATGGGGAACCGCTCATTCATCCTGGGATATATGAGGCGGCCATAGAGGCTAAAAAAGCAGGGATTGATTTAGGTGTGGCGTCTAACGGGTTAGCCTTAGTTAAGGATGATAAGCTCAAAGATTTTCTTGATTCGCTCGTTTTGATCAGGTTTAATTTAAGCGCAGCCAGGCCAGAGAGCTATGCTTCTGTCACGGGGATGGAAGGAAAGCATTTTAATAAGGTAAAAGAAAACATACGCAAATGTGTAGAGGTAAAGAAAAAACACAATCTCAACATAACCATTGGTGTATTGATGGTCTTGATAAAAGAAAATGAGAATGATATTGAGGAGTTTGCAAAACTTGGAAAAGAACTAGGGGTTGATTATGTTCAAATCAAGCAATGCACATATGATAGCAAAGATAAGCCGGATTATATTGTCGACGACTATCAGACGTTAGAAGAGTCGATGCAAAAAGCAGAAAGCTATGCCACCCAGGATTATGGTGTGATTGTTAAACGCAAGAAGATGAATATTAAGAGTAAAAAATATGATCATTGTTATGGCTGTAATTTTATTATACAGATTTCCGGGACAGGAGATGTTTATCCGTGCAGTGATCTTTTTGAGAATAAGAAATATGTCCTCGGAAATATTAATGAACAATCTTTTGAAGATATTGTGTTCGGGGATCAACATAAGAAAGTTATGGATATGCTCGCGAATGACATTGATGTTCATAAAGAATGTATTCTTACTTGTCGACAAAACGAAATTAATGGGTTTTTGTGGGATCTTAAAAATCCTCCGGGGCATATAAATTTTATTTAAACTGTAACGCAGGCTTTAGGGGATTTCGCTAATTTTAATGGAGAAAAATGATGACACCGAAAGTTGTTAAACCTCAAAAAATTTTATTTGTTGTTCCTTCTCATGATGGTGAGGTTCAGGACAAGATAGTGCAGAAATTTTTTTGGAATCCGGTGGTGAAATATATGCCTCTTGGAGTTCTTAGTCTGGCGGCTAGTTTGAAAGGACATGATGTTTCCATTCTTGATGCTTCGAGTAAGGGAATGACTCTTGATGAGACAATTCAGGAAATCGAAATTATTAAGCCTGATATTTTGGGGCTTTCAGTAGTGACTTACCGGGCGTGGGCTATGACAGAGATATTAAAGAGGACTTCTGCTCCGATGAAGATTGTGGGAGGGCCGCATGCTACGCATAATTCTACCAGAATTTTGGAACAAGGTGCTCACGCAGTATTTGTGGGGGATGCTGAAGAGACTTTGCCAAAGTGGGTAGACGACGGGTGTCCCGGGGGTATATTTCAAGGCGAGCCGGTAAATTTAAATAATATACCATTGCCTGACAGGAGTTTAGTAAATCTTGATGATTATCGAATCACCCCGAACAAAGATCTTCTTTTTGATGTGGGGGATCTTCGTTTGCCGATATTTAGTTCTAAAGGATGTCCGTATAGATGCATATATTGTGATGTCCAGCAAAAAAAATTCAATTGGAAAACACCTGAAAGGGTGAAAGATGAATTTCGAGCACTTATAGATATAGGGGCTACGTCAGTTCATATATTAGATGATTGTTTTAATATTCGAAAAGATCGTGTCATGGAAATATGTGCTTTGTTGTTAAAAGAAGGTATCAATGTTGACTGGAGTGTCCGCGGTGCAGTAGAAATTCATGAGGATGTCATAAATAGTCTGGCTGAGGCAGGGTGTAAAAGATTTCACGTTGGTATTGAACATCTTGATGATAACGTCCTGAAATATTTTGGGAAACCTCACAGGTATAAGCATGTTGAAAAATTTTGTGAGTTGTGTGCTAAATATGGGATTGATGTTTTAGCATACCTTATTATTGGAGCACCGATAGAAACAGAAGAGTATCGAAAGAATCTGCCTGAGATGATAAAGAAGCTTAACATTGCGATGCCTTTTTTTAATGTTTTGTCTCCTCTTGATCATACTTCTTATTACGAGGGGCTTCTTGAAGATGGCACGTTTAAAAAGGATTATTGGTCTGAGTTTATTGCAAATCCATCAAGAGATTTTGTTATGCCTTCAGGCCGAGGATCAAGCCAAGAGAACGAATTGGCAGACACATTAAAAGGGTATATGGAAATGTTTTATACACGGTAATATGTGGAAGGAGTTTTATGGCAAGTAAGTTGGTCAAAAAGCCTTTTTTAAGGGAACTGCGATGTAAGATAAGCAAGAAAATTAAAGATCGCGGAGTATTTTATTTTATTTTCTTTGCACTAAAGGAGCTGATCCTGTTTTTTGTTGTATTTTGTATATATATATTTATATGTTTAATCAAGCCTATTGTATTTATGCGAGTTGGCTCGTTCAGCGCAGGTAAAATCGGGAATCTTGTTGCAGATCCGGAATTATATTTATGTGAAAAAGATCATAATATCCAACCTCAAAATACTTTGGATATATTTCATGATGGACTCGAACAGAATCCTTTTGTATCTAACGATCAGCTTTTAAGGATGTGGAAAAGAGTGTTTTCATCCAGGCGAGGGGTATTATTAGCGAATAACGGGATTGTGAAAAAATTCTATAAGTTGTCTAATAGGTTTTCATTTGGTGGGGACCATATTATTAAAGCAACAAGCAATGAGCGTGATTTATTTGGGCTGATAGAAAAAAGTGAAACTTATTTGAAATTTACTGAGGAAGAAATTGTTCAAGCAAAATTAGGCTTGCAAAAAATGGGAATTAAAGATGGAGCCCCATATGTGTGTATGCTTAATAGGGACCAGAGGTATTTATGCGATAATTTTCCTGAGATGAAATTGGACTATCACAGTTTTAGAAATTTCAGTATAAAAAATTATATGCTCGCCGCTGAAGAGTTGACCAAAAGAGGGTTTTATGTCATCAGGATGGGTGTAATAGTTGACGAATTAATGGATACTGATAATCCTAAGATTATTGAATATGCGGATCGAGGTTTTAGAACAGATTTGTTAGATCTTTATTTGTCTGCCAATTGTTATCTTTTTCTTAGTTGTAATACTGGGGCTGATGCTCTTCCGATGGTTTTTCACCGTCCTCAAGTATTTGTTAACATCTCGGATTTTGAACGCATGCGATCCTGGTGCTCTAACTGTCTGATTATATTCAAAAAATACTGGTTAAAAAAGGAAAAAAGATTTATGACCATAGCAGAAACACTTAGATCCGGCGCTGGTGCGCTTAATCGTACAGAAGAATATGAAAATATGGGTATCGAGTTAATAGAAAATACCCGCGAAGAGACTTTAGATGTTGTTGATGAAATGGATCAGAGGCTTAAAGGGACATGGCAAACGACTCAAAAGGATGAAGATCTTCAGGCTCGTTTCTGGTCTTATTTTAAGCCAAACAATCTGCATTATGTTATTCGTTCACGTATCGGAGCAAAGTTTCTGAGACAACACAAGGAATGGCTTGGTTTATCCGATAGAGCAACCAAGTGAGATTTGATAAGGGGGAAGGAAATGAAAGCAATAATTATTGCTGCAGGAAAAGGGTCAAGATTGCGCCATTATACTGAGGATTTACCTAAGTGTATGTTGGAATTTGAAGGAAAAAGTTTACTTCAAAGACAAATTGAATCTTTAAAAGCTAATGGAATAAAGAATATTTCCGTTGTTAAAGGTTATGCTGCGGATAAAATTATGTATTCAAATTTAAACTATTATATGAATGATGATTATGAGAATAACAACATATTAAATTCTCTTTTTTATGCTGAAAGGGAAATGGATGGACCTTTAATTGTTTCGTATTCTGACATACTTTATGAGAAAGAAGTTGTGTCAAGGTTGATGGATTCAGAACATGATATTTCGATTGTAGTCGATGTTGCCTGGCGCGATTATTATAAGGATAGAAAAGAGCATCCTGTGGAAGAAGCAGAAAATGTAATTTTGGATGCAAATAATAGAGTGGTTAATATCGGTAAGGTTTTAACTGGAAAGCATGATGTGCATGGTGAGTTTATTGGAATGGTGAAATTTTCTCAAAGGGGAATAGAAGTTTTTAAAAGGCATTTCAACAGGGCCAAACAAATTTTTTGGGATAAGCCTTTTCAAAAAGCGCAAGTTTTTCAAAAGGCATATTTAACAGATATGATTCAAGATATGGTTGATATGGGAGTGCCAATTCATACAACAATTATTGAAAGAGGATGGAGGGAAATAGATACTGTAGAAGATTACGAGAAGGCTCTGACAGTTTTTTCAATCTAAAGTTATCAGTTTTTAGAAAAGGAGTTGGTTGTGAAGAAAGTAATTCTTGTTTCGGGATTAATTTTAATGTCATCCCTTTTAATAGGATGTGGGCAAAAGGAAGTTAAGAAAGAAGATGGTGTTTCATTGACCATGGTTTTTGTCCCAGCCAGTGAAAAAGCGCAATCAAATGAATTTGAAAGTTTGTTGAAAATTGTAGAGAAAATTACAGGGTATGCGATTAAAAATATTGATGTTTCAGATTATAACGCGGCGGTTGAAGCGATGCGTGCTGGTCGTGCGGATATGGCTTGGTTTGGCGCTAAGACGTATATTAAAGCGGCTGAAATCGCGAATGCAGAGGCGTTTGCAGCAGGGGTAAAGAAAGGCGATAAAGACGCCGGATATCAGGTGCATTTTATTGTGCCTAAGGGCAGCCCAATAACGCAATTCACAAAAGCCCAATTGCAGGGTAAGGGGCTTGCGCTTAATCATATCGGGTCAACCAGCGGCGACCTGGTCCCTCGATTTGAGCTTTCTAAGATCGGGATGGATACAACTAATAAAGAGCATTTTAAATTTGTGCAGTATGCCGGAAGTCATGACGCGGCGATTATGACTGTTGTGAATCAGCATGCCGATTTTGCAGGGGTTAGTTCCCGTAATTATGATGCCCGCGTTAAAGATGGAACGCTTGACGCGAATGCTGTAACGATTATTCATTCGGCATATGTTACGCCGCCACCGTTGGCGTATCGTAAGGATTTGCCGGAGGAAGTTAAGAAGAATATTAAAAAAGCAGTATTAGAAGCGCATAAGCATGGCACGATTGGTGGTTATGGCGGGGAAATGGAGAAATACATCTCTGTCGAGGATAAGGATTTTGAAGAGTTGCGTGAGATGAACAGGATTATGGAAAGCAAATAATGATTAAGTTCAATCAGCTGCGAAAAGTTTTTGATGATGGCACGGTTGCCCTTGATGGGGTGACCATCAAGGTCGAGCAGGGAGAGTTTGTCGTTGTCTTGGGTCCTAGCGGATCGGGTAAGACAACTCTCCTGCGTTCGGTTAACGGTCTGGTGTCTCCAACGTCAGGAAATGTTCGCGTTAATGATGTTGAGGTCTGTGAGCAGAGTTTGAGGATGGTCCGTCGAAAAGTCGGTATGATTTTTCAGCAATTTAATCTGGTTGGTAATCTTTCGGTCATTAATAACGTTTTAACAGGTAGTTTTTCAACGTACAACAAATGGTATTCGAACCTTTACATTTTTTCGAAGGAGTTGAGGATTCGCGCGTTGGCGGTCCTCGACCGTGTTGGGCTTTTGGATAAGGCATATCAGCGTACAGATGAACTTTCCGGCGGGCAGCAGCAGCGTGTTGGTATTGCCAGAGCACTTATGCAGCAGCCGGATGTGTTGTTGGCAGATGAACCTATCGCGAGTTTAGATCCGATGATCGCATATAATATTTTAAGCCTTTTACGAGAGATCAGCGCGGAAGACAAGATTACCGTTCTCTGCAGCCTTCATCAGGTTGATTTTGCGATGCACTTTGCGCAGAGAATTGTTGGCCTTTCGGAGGGGAAGGTTGTCATGGATGAACCACAAAAAGATTTAACCGCAGAGTATATTCGAAAAATTTATAAGACGCATGATAAAGGATTGTTTTTTGGTCCAGAGAGTAAACCTTATTCAGACGATCAGTTAGTGACATGGAGCGAATATAAATGAGTCAAGAGGTGCTACATTTTAAGATGGTCAGTGTCCCGGCTATTCGTGGACAGATGGAAGAGCAATTCCGTAATCTTGTTGCAACCGTTGAAAAAATTACGGGGTACAAGATCGATGTCCATGAATCTTTAACATACCAAGATGCGATTAACGTTTTAAAGTCTGGCAATGCACAGATCGGTTGGCTGGGCCCTCAGGTTTATCTTGAAAGCGCGCATGACGCGGATATTGAAGCGTTTGCGGTTGCGATGCGGGGTAAAGAACAACACTCAACATACCGGACATTATTTGTTGCGCGTATGGATTCAAAGATTGAAAATCTTAAAGATTTAAAGGGAAATCGATTGACGTTAAGTCAAAAGGGTTCGACCAGCGGGGATTTAATGCCTCGTCACGAATTATTAAAGAATGGATTAGATCCTGATTCGTCAACTTGTTTTGCGCAGATTATATATAGTGGTAGTCATGAAGGCTCTGTGGCTTCGGTTTTGTCCGGGACAAGTGATGTGGCAGCGGTGAGTGAAATTAATTTTGAGGCGATGGTCGCGCAAGGAGTGTTGGATCACGATAAGGTGAAAGTTATTCATACGTCACCGGCGATTCCGGGGGCTCCGTTGGTCTATTCAAAGAAATTGCCGAAAGATGTTCGTGAAAAAATTAAAGAGGCGGTTCTTAACGCGCATAAACATGGAAAAGTCAGCGGGTATGGCCAGGATATTGTGAAGTATGAAACACAAGAAGAAGCCCGTAAAGAGTTTTTGGCGTCTTACTTAAAGCCGCAGTGGGGGTGGAAATCTTTTGTAACGCTAGGTATTTTTTTTGTTGTAATGCTTGCTATTTTTCTGCATCTTAAGATTGATTTATGGGAATCGTTGGGTGATAGCGTTAAATATATGGGTGATTTGATGAGTCGGTTGTTTCCGCCAGACTTTTCGGATTTGCCGGAATTGCTGATAGCGATGGTTGAAACAATCGAGATTGGTTTTTTAGGAACACTTTTGGCTATAGTTTTGGCGTTGCCGGTCGGGTTGTTGGCGGCACGGAACATTGCCCCGAATAAATTTGTTTATTATATCGCCAGAACCATTACGATCTTTTTTCGATCGATCCCGGAATTTATTATTGCGATGATCCTTGTGATTGCCATCGGGTTTGGGGCATTGCCAGGTGTTTTGGCGTTAGGGTTTCATACGATGGGGTTTCTAGCAAAATTTTACGCGGAAGAAATGGAGCATGTGGCAACCGGTCCGATTGAAGCGTTAGAAGCCACAGGTGCACGGCCAAGTCAGATTGTGATGTTTGCGATTATTCCACAGATCGTGCCATCGTTTGTGGGGTTTTCGTTGTATGTGCTGGATCGCAACATCAGAATGGCAACGATGTTAGGGATTGTCGGCGCAGGAGGGATCGGATACCGTTTACAGTCATCGTTTCGAATGTTTCATTATAAAGAAGTTACAGCAATAATCATAATAATTTTCGCTACAATATACTTAATTGATATAGTTTCTTCAAAATTACGCCTTTCAATTAAATAATATTGATGTGCAGAAAAAATTATATAATACAGGGAGATCAAGATGGGAAGTTTATTTTGGATTACAGGGTTATCCGGCGCTGGAAAAACAACGATTGCCGGAGAATTATATAAAATTTTACAAAAGAAAGAATCCAATGTCATTTTACTTGACGGTGATGAGTTGCGTAAAATTTTTGGGGTCAGTGGCGCTTATTCAGCAGAAGAACGATTGAATCTTGCTCTTCAGTATTCACGCTTATGTAAATTCCTTACTGAACAAGATATTGATGTGGTGTGTGGCACACTTTCGATGTTTCACGTATGTCATCGGTGGAATAGGGAGAATATCGCTCAATATAGAGAAATCTATTTAAAGGTCCCTATGGAAGTCCTGAGAAAACGTGATCCCAAAAGAATCTATAGTCGGGCGGAAAAAGGAGAACTTAAAAATGTTATGGGTATCGACATCCCGTTTGAAGAACCGCAAAATCCGGATATGATCATTAATAATGATGGAGGGCAAAGTCCGGATATTTTAGCGCGTAGTATTTATGAGCGCTTCTTTGAAACAACTCAAGAATTCTCTATTGGAGAATTGACGGCTTGAGGAATTTCTTAACAATAATTAAATTACTTATAGAATATTGCTGGTGTTCGGGCATTAATTGATTATTTACAGCAAGTTATGGATTTTGCAAAAAGGAAAATTTTACAGGAGATAATGCATGAAGGCTGCTGAAGAAGCTATCAACGCGGAAGAGAGATTAAATACTCATATTTCCTTGGATTCTTTGACCAAAGTTGTTTCGATAATGGTAACAGGTCGAGCGGGTAGTGGTTTTATGTATTCTTTACTTGACTCTCACCCGAGCATTCTGAGTACCCCTGATGTCCTGATGATGGGATATTATCACTTCTGGCTTGAGCACGGCCATCTGCCAACGGAAGAACTTGTAGAGTCATTTATTGACTATTATGCCGTGATGTTTGATGCGCATAAACCTTCAAAATGTGCCCGTACCGGCAGCCGGGTGGGTATGTTTTGCGGCTTTGATTCGCTTGGTGAAAAAAGGGATCAGGTTCTGACGGCGGACGTAAAGATTTTCAGAAAGAGTATTTCCCATTACCTTCCCGCCGGGAAGGCCGTGACCCGGCGAACCTTCTTTCTCGCCTTGCATGTTGCCTATGCTGATGCTATCGGACATCGTGTTGACAATGATCCCATTATTGTGTTTGGGCTTCATATAAGCCACGCCCCAAGCGTGAAGAGTCTTATTGAGGATTTTCCGGCTGCTCAATTTTTGCACATGGTGAGAGAACCCGTTCAGACTGTGGGGTCAGTATTCAAACATTATTGGCAAGAAGGACGCAGGAATCCGGGTCTGTTTCAAGGCTGTATCCAAGGTAGGTTTTTAAGTGGGTATCCGGTTTGGGATGGTTTTCATGCACAGTCGTGTGCCGTACGGTTGGAAGACCTCCACCGAAGGCCAAGGGAAGTTTTGCTGGCCCTTTGCGGTTGGTTGGGTATCCCGTGGAGTCCTGTATTGCTCAAAAGCACGGTGAATGGACTCCAATGGTGGAATGATAAAAGCACAACGCAGGTATCCGGGTTTAATGAAGCGATCTTGTCTCAGAAATTCACATCTTACCTCTCGCGCTTTGATAAGGTTCGTTTAAAAGTACTTTTCCATTATCGATTTTCATCCTGGGGATACTTTTGCAATGATTCCTGGTTGGGCAGAAGTCGGATCGTTAAGATATTGTGTGTGCCTTTTTTAATGTTGCCCTTTAAGGCCGAATGGCTTTTGCTCAAGCATACCACCTCATCTCTTAGGGATATTTTTCGGCATATATGGTGGTATATCAAAACACGTCGATTGATGATAAAACAGATACTAAAGGCGGTTTGGCGATTACCTGACGCTACGGTAACAAGTATCTTTCCATAAAATCACAAAAGGTTTAAGAAAAGAATTAATGATGAGTATGAAGAACCAGAAAATGATATATGTTGTTGGAACCCCAGATTACACTGGCGCTTTGTTAGTACATAAACTGGTGAAAGCCGGACATAAAGTTAAGGCTTCGAAAAAATTATTATATAGAAATGACATGGATCAGGGGCATAGTAACGTAGGCCCTGATTGTGGTGCTATTTTGATCGAAGTAGAAGATGGCTTTTATGACAAAGAAAAAATCAAGAAAACAATTTTAGGATGTAATTTTGTCATATATTTGCCTCAACAATTCAATCATGATAGTTATAAAACGGATTATGACGCATTTACTACTCTGGTCGATATTGCCCAAGCTTGTGGTATTGAACGATTTATTTATGTTTTGAGAAATTCTGAATACAGTGAGTTATTTATTGAATACCTCAAAAGCAGGGAATTAGATAATCTTATTGTCATGGTTGTTGATGTTTCTGAAATTTACGGCAACGCTTCAAAACAAAAGTTGGGAATACCAGTGGCTACATTTACTCAAAGAGGGACTGTTTGGCAGAAGATGTCTCTTTATGCTAGTAAACAGAAGAAAACTCGCCGCCTTGATATGGATAATAGATTGTATGCTAACTGTGGCAGTGATATCAATGATATCTATGTCGATGGTTTGACCGAGCTCTATTTATGCCTTTCAGGCCAGCCATTAAAAGAAATACAAAAAAAGACTTGGCCGGACATTATGACTTATCGATTTCTTCTGGATCGATTTTCTTTTGTGTTTAAACTTTTTAAAATGTTAAAGAAACCTTATGTCCCCCTCCGGGTAAAATTCTTTTTCCAGTCAATTAAGCGTTTATTCGATGTTTCTTGTATGTTGTTTCTTGTGCATTTTTGGCCGGAGCAAGCTTATAGATTTTCTGTAAGAAAACTGTTGCCAAGTAAAGACATGCGTTATCGATTAATCGATAGGCCTATTATCCCTTTTGAGGTAATTGAGTCAAAAACAAGTGATATCCCAAGAATGAAAGAGGCAAATATAGTTCTACGAGGAACAAGCTTTAAGTCTGAACAACTTGAAGAACTAGACTCTCCAATTTTTCTGGCAAGTTTTTGGGAGCCCGTAAAGACCAAAAAAGACGTTACTTATATAGTGAGTGACGTTAAGAATGCATTTAGGCTTGCGAAATTAGGTTGTAAAGTAATATATCTTGAGACAAACTTAATGGACGACAATGGTTGTTTTTTCCCTGATCGAGGTTGTTGTGGAAAACAGCTTATAGAAGAAAGTACCTGCAGGCGCATTGCGCTAGTCAAGAAGGTTTTTGATCCTACCAAACCTTCACCAGGTTGGGCTCCAACCGGAGGCCTTTCGTATATTGGTGTTTTATATCATTTTGCTGAAAAAATTAATGTATATGGGTGGGACTTTTATTTAGAGTCATCTCCGGATACTATGAATTATTGGCAGTTATTGTCTAATATGTATAAATTAAAATTGGATCTTACAAGGTCAAGAAGTCATCTTGAAATGGCTACAATCACTTTTTATTATGCGTATCATCTCTCAAAGCTGCCTAATGTTAATATTTATGGCCATATGGGTCAATTAGGTAAGCATGAAAAACTCATAGGAAAGCTGGAAAGGGTTTTATTTAATGTGTAATTTAGCTTGCGGTATGAAGAAATAATATTTTTAAATTATGTAGATTAAGGGATAGATTGAAATGGAGGAAGAAAAAATATGAGAATACTATCAATATATCCAAATGCTGATGGAAATGGAAGAATTCCTACGGGTTTGGCCATAATTATGACTGTTCTAAAAAATGCAGGTTATGAAATCGAGCTGTTTGATACCACTTTTTTTCATGGAACGAGTCGTGATAATGATAAAAGAGAAGAAGCTAAGCTTGTCAAAAAGGTGGAGTCTTTTTATGGGCCTGATATAGATACTGCTTATGGACTTGAGATTATTGATGGGAAGCCTTCGATTGTTTATGATTCATTTTCTACAGAAAAGATTAATGCATTGCTCTTAGAAAAACTTAAAAAATTGAATCCAAGCGTGGTGATAATAAGTCTTATAGAAGATAATTATAAATGGGCAGATTCATTGCTTGGTATCGTAAAAGATTATAACTCCTCAATCAAGGTAATCGTCGGGGGGCCAACTCCTTCTGCTGCTCCTGAGATTATTATTGAAAATCCTCAGATTGATTTCTTAATTCAGGGAGAAGGAGAGGAAGCTATTGTTGACCTTTGTGATTCCCTTAAGAATGGAGATGATAATTTTCCGAGTATTCAGAATCTTTGGTATAAGGTAAACGGGCAGGTGCGTTCTAATCCTCTTCGTCCGTTTATCAATATGGATACCGTTCCTATTCAAGACATGGAAATGTGGGATCGCAGACATTTTTACAAGCCATATGATGGCGGGATGTATATGACAGGGCATTTTGAAATGTCAAGAGGGTGTCCAAACCAGTGTACATATTGTGTGAACCATACTATCAGGCGAAGACTTAAAACGGCTGGAAAATATTTTCGTCGTAAATCTCCTCGGGTAGCTATAGAGGAAATAAAATATCATAAAGAGAAATATGATCTTAGGCGTATTGTTTTTTGTGATGACAATTTTCTTTTAATGCCTAAAAGTCAATTTGGTGAATGGGCAGAAGAATTTAAGAGTCTTTGGTTGAGTGAAATTAATTTGCCGTATTGGATCGCGACAACGGTAGATTCAATAAATCGCGATACTTTACAATTGTTAAAAGACACGGGATGTGGTGGTGTAGGGCTTGGTATTGAGGCTGGAGGAGAATGGTTTCGGAAAAATATTCTTAAACGTTATTATACAAATGAATTTATAAAAAATGCTTTTGATTTGTTGCATGAATATGATATTCGTACTACTGGAAATGTAATGATTGGTTTCCCTGGTGAAACTGAGGAAGACATTTTTGAGACTATTAAAGTAATGAGAATTATTAAGCCAAGGAGCTTTAGTCTCGCGCTGGTTACACCTTATGTAGGTACTGATCTTCATCGTGTCGTTGTTGAGCTTGGATTAATTGATGTATCTGACAAGCCAGGTTTTAGAGGGATGTCTACAGATGTTTCTTTCCGTCAGCACTCAACGATAGGTAATACCAACATTAGCCCAGAGCGGTTTCGTGAGTTATATGATGGGTTTATTGATTATGTGAGTGGTAAGCTTCAAATACCTGATAAATATAATAGTGATGTTTTGAAGGGTGATGAAACGTTTAAGACACGTAGTAAGGAAAGTCTTGTGGTGGCAGATGTTATAAAAAAAGTTTCAGAAGAAAATTAGGAATATATTTGTTAGTCTGAAAAATATAAATTAGTCCTTTTGGATAATAAGTATGGGGAAGTTATGGAGAAATTAGAGAGGGTTTTGTTTAATTTTAAGGTATATCATGAAGAATAAATGTTTAGCTATTATTCCGGCGCGTGGTGGTTCAAAAGGTATTCCAGGGAAAAATATTAAGGATTTTGCGGGAAAGCCGTTGATTGCTTGGACGATTGAACAGGCAAAAGCTTCAAAATTGATATCTGATATATATGTAACTTCTGATAGCACAGAAATTTTAGAAGTTGCAAGTCAGCTTGGGGTGAAGGTCATAATGCGCCCTGATGAAATTTCTGGTGATAAGGCATCTTCAGAGTCAGCTTTGGTGCATGTTCTTGATCAAGTTCAAGGAGATTGGGACTTGATTGTGTTTTTGCAAGTCACGTCGCCTTTGAGAAAAGAGGATGACATCGACAAGGCGATTACCCAGTTGTTGGAAGAGCAAGCGGATTCGTTGCTTTCGCTTACCTCTGCGCAGGAGTTTATTTGGCATGTCAATGAGGGGGTGTTTGCGCCGTTTACTTTTGATTTTCATAATCGACGGGGGCATCAGGATTTGGAGCCTATTTATTATGAGAATGGATCAATTTATGTTTTTAAGCCTGAGATATTAAGAAAAGAGAATAATCGTCTTGGCGGTAAGGTTGCGGTTTATGTGATGGAGTCGTGGCAAAGAGCAGATATTGATAATTATGATGATTTCGAGTGGTGTCAATGGCTTTATCAGAAGTACTTGGGTAATGCGTAAAAAAGGAGAGGGATTTGAAAAAAGCAAGAGTGATTGTCACAGGATCTGAAGGTATTGTTGGTTCTGCGGTCTGTGCAGCAATGCAGGAATGCTATGAGGTCCAGAAACTTTCCTTGCGTTTTGGGCATGATTTTACTGATGAAGAGTTTGTGAAGAATTATTTTAGGGAGAATAAAGCAGAGTATTTGGTCAATTGTTTTGGATTTAATGATCACATAGATTCTGATAAACCGCAAGAAACCTTGTTTGATGTTTCGCTTGAGAGCATTCAAAAATACCTGTTGGTGAATGTTGTTGCTTTAATTTCTGTTTGTCGAGAGTTTGCAAAGAATACAGAGTCCAGGGGAATTGTTAATATTTCTTCGATTTATGGTATGGTTTCACCGATCCCAGCACTTTATAAGAATACAGAAAAACATGTTGGTTATTCTGTTTCTAAGGCCGCAGGTATTCAGCTGACACGACATCTTGCCACACATTTGGCGCCACGTGTAAGAGCGAACTGTGTTGTTTTGGGAGGGGTTGATGGTGATCAGAACCCTGAATTTAAGAGAGATTACGCGGAGTATGTTCCGGTTAAGAAAATGATGCAAAAGGATGAGATTGGTGGAATTATTGAGTATCTTTGTTCGGATAAGTCTACATATACAACAGGGGCTGTTATTCCTGTGGATGGGGGATGGACCGCTTGGTAATAAGTCGGGGAGAAAGTTCTTTTTATAAAAATAAAGATAGGATTTTGTATGATTGATATTAATTTTTACATGAAAGTCTTCGATGTGAAGACGAAGATGATGAGTGGGGAAAAGATGGATAAAGAATATGTTCTTGCTGAGATTGAGAGTTTTCGAAGTAAAGAGCCGGTTCTTTATAATTTGGAAACGACCAATGCCTGTAATATGCGATGTAAAATGTGTCCTCGGACGACGATGATGACGCGGAAGATTGAGACAATGAATCTTGAGTTATTTGAGAAGATTGCGGATCAATTAAGGCCTTTTTCAAAAGAGGAATGGCAAACGTGGGAAAGTTTTGTGAAAAAAAATTATCATATTGTGCCACAAGATATGAGTGAAAATCATTTTTTTCTTTACGTGATTCCTAGAGTGGTTGTCTTGCATGGTTATGGTGATCCTCTTTTGGATAAGGAGATGCCGCAGAGGGTGAAAATTTTGAATGCTAGAGGAGTCCCTTGTTATTTTAGCTGCAATCCTGCTAATATTAATATCGACAAGACCGTTGAAATTTTTGAAAATGGGTTGGATTATATCAAATATTCGATTGAAAGTGTTGATGATTTGCGACATAAGGAAATTCGTGGGAAGGCTTCAAATTTTACGGAAAGTTATAAAAAAATCATGGAATTGCTGGAATTAAAAAAGCAGCATGGATATAAAACTAAGATTGTGATTACAATGTTAAACCTTGATACTCCAGAGCAGAAAAAGGAATTTGAAAGTTTAAGAGAAGCCTTTAGCGGCAAGGATGTATATGTTTATCTTAAAAGTCAGGACCAAAAGTGGTATGAGGATAAGCAGCAGCCGACACAATCAATTCATTGGACTGAGTTTTGCCAGTTCCCATGGTCGTCTATGACGATTAAGTCTAACGGCGAAGCGGCGATGTGTGTTGAAGACTTTGATAATGAGATTATCCTTGGGGATGCACGAGAAGAATCTCTTTATGATATTTGGAATGGAGCGAAGTACCGTAAGCTCAGGCAGGATCATTTTGATTCAACGCTTGGAATTAAGTGTAGCGAACAGTGTGATATGAAGCTCATCGGAGGGTTACTGTAATGCATAGAAGTTGTTATGTTTGCCAAGGTGTGGAGTTTGCTCCAGTGGAGGGGAAAGTTCGAGACCTCCCTGATATGCCCATTCTTAAATGTAGGGATTGCGGGTTAGTCTTTCTTGAGAATTTTGATCATATAAATGATTCTTTTTATGAAGAATCTGAAATGCGTTCCGGTAGTTCTGTTATTGATTGGGACGTTTATATTGAAAAGACATCTGCTGATGATACGCGTAGAGAAAAGTGGATGAAAGCTGAAATTATGGATAGAGCTGTCCTTGATTTTGGATGTGGAGCAGGTGGGTTTTTGTCAAAGATCAAGAGGTATGCAAAACGATGTGCTGGTGTGGAAAAGGATCAGAATCTGCAGAAGATTATTCAGGAAAAATTTGATATTGATGTTTATGCGGATATCCAAGATGTTCATGATAAGTTTGATGTTATTACTTTGTTTCATGTGCTTGAGCATTTTAAGGATCCGCGTAATCTGCTTATTCAATTATCTGGCTTGTTAGCAGATAATGGCCGTATTATTATCGAAGTCCCTAATGCGGAAGATGCATTGTTGTCTTTATATAAGTGTAAGGCATTTTCGGAATTTACGTATTGGGGGTGCCACCTGTATTTATTTAATAATAAAAATTTGCAGAGACTGGTTGAGTCGGCGGGGCTTATGGTTAATGATATTTGCCAAGTGCAGCGTTATCCTCTTTCGAATCATTTGTATTGGCTTGCACAGGGTAGACCGGGGGGGCATGAGGCGTGGCACTTTTTAGATAATGTCAATTTGCATGAGGCGTATGAACATCAGTTAGCCGCTACGAGTATGTGCGATACGATTATTGCTTCGATAGGAAAAATTGCTTAGAAATTCTATTGTAATTTTAAAGGAGGAAGGACATGTTTGATTTTAATAATTTAAAAAAACCATATTTGATTGCTGAAATAGGCATTAATCATAATGGAGACATGCAAATTGCAAAGCAGTTGATTGATGGAACGTTTGCCTGCTCTTGGGATTGTGTGAAATTTCAAAAACGCAACCCTGAGGTCTGTGTGCCGGATAAGCAGAAAAATATTGAAAGAGATACTCCTTGGGGAAGAATGACTTATTTGGAATATAAATATCGTATTGAATTTGAGAAAAAACAATTCGATTATATTGATGGGTATTGTCGAGAAAAACCGATTGATTGGACGATGTCCGTTTGGGATGTTGATAGTTTGCGTTTTGCGGCGCAATATGATTTACCATTTATTAAAATTCCTTCGGCCCATTTAGCTAATTATGATCTTCTTAAAGAAGCTTGTATGACAAAATTACCTGTCATTCTTTCAACGGGGATGAGCACTCTTGAGGAATTAGACCAGGCGGTCGAGGTTCTTGAGAAATTTTCTTCTCAATATGTCTTGTTGCATTGCAATTCTTCTTATCCTGCCAAGACGGAGGAGTTGAATTTACGAATGATTCCAAAATTAAAAGAGCGTTATGGTTGTGTTGTGGGATACAGCGGACATGAGTATGGATTAGAGCCAACTGTTATTGCTGTTGCGATGGGCGCTATGGTTATTGAACGTCATATTACTCTGGATCATTCAATGTGGGGAACGGATCAGCATAGTAGTATTGAAATTCAAGGAATGGATAAACTCTTTAAACATGTGAATGCTGCTAGTGTTACTTTAGGTGATGGGGAAAAGTATGTCTATGAAAGTGAAAAAAGTGTACGAATGAAATTGCGAGGTTAACGGTTATGGAATCATTAGAAATTTTTTCTCATATTAAACTTCTTGTTTGTGATTTTGATGGTGTTTTTACTGATAATAATGTCATAGTTGATGAAAATGGTAAGGAGTCTGTTGTTTGTTCACGGGCAGATGGGATGGGTGTTGAACTTCTCAAGAAAAACGGTATAAATGTTATTGTTATTTCAAAAGAGCGTAATAGTGTTGTTGAAACGCGGTGTGAGAAAATGAGAATTCCAAACTTTTACGGGGTTGATGAAAAGTTGGCAGTGCTCCAGCAAGAAATGGCAAAAGACAGTCTTCAGCCAGATGAAGTTTGTTATATCGGAAATGATGTTAATGATATTGAATGTATGAAATATGTTGTAGGCGTTGCTGTTGGCGATGCATTTCATCAAGTAAAGGAAGTGGCAGGGTTTGTCACAGAAAAAAATGGCGGTAAGGGAGCTGTTCGGGAGCTTGCTGATTTGCTGCTTAGAGCAAAACAAGTTTAACGCAGATATATTATGAGTAATCATATAGACAATCTAGTTCGCGATCAAAGAGGGAAGACGTCTTTTTTTAATGTTTTTTGTGAGATTTTCAGCCTCCTTCCTGCAAGCCGCAAGAAGCAATTTTTGTTGATCCTTACATATATGGTGTTTGTGGCTATCGTTGGGACAATCTCCGCTGGTTCTATAGCTTTGTTTGCAGCTGCTTTTTCTTCACCTGAGGAGACTTTGAATTCAAAGTATATTCTTATGGCACAGGAGATTTTTCCTGTTGAGTTTTTGCAAAGCCCGAAGGGCATTTTGACGGCAATGAGTTTGTTGATGGTATCTTTGGTGGGGATAAAAAACGCGTTGGATTGTTTGTTGTTATATTTTGTTGCGCGTTTTGGTGCCGCTATTGAAGCCTATTTTGGTGTTTTGCTTCTGAAAGGGTTTCTTCATATGCCTTACGAATGGCATCTCAATCGTAATTCTGCTGATATTGTGCTTGCTTTGCAATGGCGAAGTTATATTGGTCACAGTTTTTTTAACACAGCATTAAAAACAATGAGTGATATGTTGTTGGTGTTTTTTCTGATGTTAGCTGTTTTCGTGGCTAATCCATACATCGCTATAATGGTGTTTACGTTGTCGGGTATTATCGCGTATTTAATTTATAACAATATTCATCACCTGCAGGAACGCGAGGCCCAGAAGTGTAGAGAATATGGCCTGTCGATTAATAGGCAGGTCACTAAGGGAATCCATGGTATAAAAGATGTGAAGGTCTCGGGGGAGACCTCCTTTTTGCTGGAGTTTGAAAAAAGTGCTTATAATTTAGCCCGGATTCAAGGGATGCGAAGTTTTTTTGGTAGATTGCCGATAGGGCTATTAGAAACTGCAGGATTTGCCGCATTGTCAGGCTCAATTATATTTATGCTTTTCTTTACTGCTTCGTCTGCGTTAGAAGTAACAGCTGTTATTAGTTTGCTTATCGTAGTTGCTTGGAGAATTTTACCGGCCATAAGCAGAATTATGGTTGGTTTTGTTTCGTATCGTAATATTTTGCCTTATCTTCAATCGCAAATGGATTATCTGCATGAAATTGAGTCTAGCGCTGTTTATCCGATTACACCGGAAAGTGCCGCATACAAGAGTTTGCGTTTTGATAAGGAAATCCAAGTGAAAGATCTTCATTTTGTTTATCAAGATCGCAATGTGAATGTTTTACAGAATATTGATTTTTGTATAAAGAAAGGCCAAACTGTTGGCATCGTGGGATGTTCCGGCGTGGGGAAGAGTACTTTGATTGATATTGTGATTGGCCTTTTGAGCCCAAATCATGGACACATTGCTGTTGATGGACAGAAATTAGATGAGCAGAATCTTTATGCTTGGATGAAAAAACTCAGTTATGTGCCTCAGACACCATATATCTGTGATGGAAGCATTGCTGAGAACATTGCGTTTGGCGTGATCTCTTCTGAAATCGATAGAGATTTTGTAATGGAATGTTGCCGTATGGCATATATGCAGGATGTTGTTGATTCGCTTCCTCAGGGTATTGATACTGTTATTGGGGAGCGCGGGATGCGTCTTTCCGGCGGGCAACGTCAACGTGTGGCGATTGCGAGGGCGCTTTATACAAAGCCAGAGTTGATGATTTTTGATGAAGCCACAAGTTCTTTGGATAGTAAAAGTGAAAGTGCCATCCAAGAAACGATCGGCGCATTAAAAGGCAGCAAAACATTGATTATTGTCGCGCATAGGTTGGGAACTGTAGAAAAGTGTGATGCGCTTGTTTGGCTTGATAAGGGTGGGGTTAAGATGTTTGGTTCGCCGGAAAATGTTTTAGGCCAGTATGAAGAGTCGCTGAAATAATTTTTTAATAACTTCATTTATTTAAGGAAGAAATAATGCAAAAGAAGAAAGTTCTTGTGACCGGAGGGGCTGGATATATTGGTTCGGTTCTGAGCCGTCTGCTTCTTGATAAAGGATATCAAGTTAGAGTTGTGGATTGCCTTTTTTGGGGAAAGGAACCTCTTCAGGGAGTTACGAGCCATCTGAATTATGAGTTTAAGGAAGGGGATATTCGCGATTCTCAAATTTATGAGGAAATTTTTAAAGATGTTGATGGCATTGTCCATTTAGCTGCTATTGTTGGTGATCCTGCTTGTAAGGCCAACCCCGATCTGGCAACAGAAATCAACTGGGAAGCCTCAAAGGCTTTGTTTGATTATGCACAAAAGGTGGGGGTTGAACGTTTTGTCTTTGCATCCACATGTAGCAATTATGGAAAAATGTCAGATCCGAATGGATATGTTGATGAAACCTGTGCATTGAATCCTGTGTCTCTTTATGCAAAATTGAAAGTGCAATTTGAAGAATATCTTTTAGGGGCTCCCAGGAAAGGCATGACTGCGACACCGTTGCGTTTTTCAACGGCTTATGGGCCGTCTGAAAGGATGCGTTTTGATTTAACTGTTAATGAGTTTGTTAAAGAGGTTGTCCTTGGGCGTGAACTTATTGTTTTTGGTGAGCAATTTTGGAGACCTTATTGTCATACCCAAGATTTAGCTGATGCTTGTTTATCTGTGTTAGAGGCAGAGAAGGATTGTATTGATCGGAGTGTTTTTAATGTTGGCGACATTAAAGAAAATTATCAAAAAAAGATGATAGTGGATTTGATTCAAGAAAGAATACCTGAAATGAAAGTTCGTTTTGTTAAAAAAGATGAAGATCCACGTGATTATCGCGTGAATTTTCAAAAAATTCGATCGGTTTTAGGATATCAAGTTCAACATCGGCTTCCTGACGGGATTTCTGAACTCGTCGGTATTTTGGAGGATGGAAAGATTAAGAATCCAGACGATAAAATATATTGCAATGTTTAACATGAGGGGTTAAGGAGAGCATATATGAAGGAACTCAAAGATTTGATGGATTTGAAGGGCCGGGTTGCTCTTATTACTGGGGGAGCCGGACATCTGGGGTATGCGATCGCAGAAAGTTTAGCAGAACTCGGTGCTCATATTGTTCTTCTGGATTGTGATATGCGCATGATTGAGAAGCAGAAGGCGCGGTTAATAAAGAAATATAAAGTGAAAGTGTCGTCACTATGTGTTGATCTGGAAGATGAGGTTGCTATAAAGAAAGTGCCTTCGTGGATTAAGAAAGAATGTCACCGTTTGGATATTTTGGTAAATTGCGCTGCTCTTGTCGGGACAACAAAGTTAGAAGGGTGGGGGGTCCCGTTTGAAAAGCAAAACATAGATACCTGGCGGCGCGCTCTTGAAGTTAATTTGACATCGATATTTGTTTTAACACAAGCCTGTCGTGGGTTTTTAAAGAAGTCGAAGCATGGCGCTGTAATAAATATCAGTTCGACTTATGGGATGGTTGGCCCGGATATGGGTTTGTACGAAGGAACGGAATTAGGAAACCCTGCAGCGTATGCTGCCAGCAAGGGAGGGCTTATCCAATTGACGAGGTGGCTTGCGAGCAACTTGGCCCCGGATGTCAGAGTCAATACCATTAGCCCTGGGGGGATATATCGAAAACATACAGATCCATTTTTGTCCCGGTACATAAGTCGCACATTTTTAAAACGGATGGCGACAGAAGAGGATTTTAAGGGTGCTGCTGCGTATTTGGCTAGCGATTTGTCGCGTTATGTAACAGGTCATAATTTGGTTGTCGATGGAGGGTGGACCGCATGGTAGGAGCACTTTGGGGAAAAGTGATCGATCCCAATCATGTTTTTGTTATCGCTGAGGCAGGTGTAAATCACAATGGAGATATTCAGCTTGCGAAAAAGCTGGTGGATGTCGCTGTTGAATCTGGTGCTGATGCTGTCAAATTTCAGACATTTCACGCAGAAAGCCTTGCTGTTCCTCAGGCCCAGAAGGCAGATTATCAGAAGGAGACAACTGCTGCCGAAGAATCACAGGTTGATATGTTAAAACGATTGGAGTTAAGCCAGGATGCGCATAAAGAACTTTTGGCGTATTGTCAGCGTAAGGGGATCCTTTTTCTGTCAACAGCGTTTGACCTTAAGAGCGTAGATTTACTGAATGATTTAGGTGTAGAGATATTTAAAATACCATCAGGGGAAATAACAAATTTACCACTGCTTAAGCATGTTGCCTTTAAGAACAAACCAATGATTGTTTCAACAGGAATGGCAACACTTGAAGAAGTTGAAGAGATGGTTGCGGTTTTGAAGGCATGCGGGAATGAACGCTTTGTGTTGCTTCATTGTGTGAGTTGTTACCCCGCCAACGTAGAGGATGTTAATTTGAAAGCGATCAGCACGCTGGGTAAGACTTTTAATGTTCCCGTTGGATATTCTGACCATACAGCAGGTATTGAAATAGCTTTGGCAGCAACGGGGATGGGGGTTGCTGTCCTTGAAAAACATTTTACGTTGGATCAAAGCATGGAGGGACCGGACCATAAGGCATCGCTAAACCCTGGTGAATTGAAACGCATGATTCAGGGAATACGTAATGTTGAAAAAGCCTTTGGGGATGGCATAAAAAAACCAGCAGAATCCGAAATAGTTAATTTGCACGTTGTGCGAAAAAGTTTGTTTGCGAAAGAGGCTATCCAAAAGGGTGATGTTTTTTCAGAAAAGAATATTACCGCGAAAAGGCCTGCTGAAGGGATAAATCCTATGAAGTGGGATCAGGTTGTTGGCCAAAAAGCCAAAAGAGATTTTAAAAAAGAGGAAATGATTGAGATTTAAGGTATGTTGGGAGTAAATCGAAAAATTTGTGTTTTTACAGGAACCCGCGCGGAGTATGGTCTTTTGGTGCCTCTTTTGCATGCGATCAATGGCCAACCGGATCTTGCGTTGCAGGTATTGGTTTCCGGAGCACATTTGTCAGAAGAGTTTGGCCTAACATATCAGGAGATTGAGAAAGATGGATTTGTGATCGACCAGAAGGTTGAAATTCCGATTGATACGGCTACCGGAGTTGGAATCAGCCGTTCGATCGGTGTGGGGGTTGAGAGATATGCCGAAGCCTTAGAAAAGATGGATCTGGATGCCCTTGTTGTTTTGGGGGATCGGTATGAATCGTTAGCTGTAACGATTGCGGCAACAACATTAAAGATTCCGATTGTCCATTTGCACGGGGGAGAATTGACATTTGGTTCGATGGATGAATCGTTTCGTCATGCCATAACCAAAATGAGCCATTTGCATTTTACGTCCACTGAGGACTACCGTAACCGTGTTGTTCAGTTGGGGGAGCATCCAGAGACGGTTTTTAACGTAGGGGCGCTTGGGGTGGAGAATATAAGGACATTAAAGTTATTGTCTAAAGAGGAAATAGAAACGTCTTTAGGCATTAATTTGGATAAAAAGAATTTGTTGATTACATATCACCCAGCAACTTTAGAGAATAGTGATACAAAAGGGCAGGTGACAATCTTGCTAGATGTTTTATCTCAGCAGGAGGACACGAATTTTATATTTACGAAAGCTAATGCGGATATGGACGGGCAGATTATCAATGAGTTGGTGAGTTCTTTTGTGTCTGAGTATTCATCAAATGCGTTTTTATTTTCTTCCTTGGGCCAATTACGATATTTGTCATTGATGCAGTATGTGGATGCGATGGTCGGAAATTCGTCAAGTGGAATCATTGAGGCAGCTTCGTTTAAATTGCCGGTTGTGAATATCGGCAGCCGTCAGGATGGGCGGATTAAGCCAAGCAATGTGATTAATGCAGAACCTGAAATAGATACGATTCAAGGTGCTATCATTAAGGCATTGAGTAAGGAGTTTGTGGACTCTTTAAGGAATTTAGAGAACCCTTACGGTGATGGCCAGGCAAGCAAAAAGATTGTTTCGGAGTTGGTAAAGGTGGACTTGGAGAAGATTTTGATTAAGAAATTTTATGATGTACCTGTCAGAGGATAACAATATGGAAAAAAAGATTATTATTGTCGGTGGCGGCGGACATGCCAAAGTATTGTTGGATATTTTGAAGATGAATAACGCTAATATTTTAGGTTTTGTTGATATAAAGGAAACAGATTTTCCTGAAGAGTATTTGGGGAAAGATGAAGCCTTGTCGGATCAATATTCTCCACAGGACATAGCCCTTGTGAATGGGGTGGGGTCTGTTAAACGGCCCGAGCAGCGTCAAAAAGTTTTTGAGTATTTTAAATCCTTGAAATATGAATTTGTTCCTGTCGTTCATCCCCGCGCGACCATTTCCGAAAGTGCCGAAGTGGGAGAAGGTGTCCAGATTATGGCCAATGCTGTTGTGAATCCCGGGTCTGTTGTTGAAGACAATGCGATTGTTAATACATCTGCGAGTATCGACCATGATTGTAAAATTGGCGCGCATAGTCATATTGCTCCAGGGGTAACACTTTCTGGAAATGTCCATGTCGGGGTGGGGTGTCATCTTGGAACAGGAACAACAGTGATCCAGGGAATTACCATTGGAGATAGAGTTTTAATCGGCGCTGGAGAGGTTGTGAGAAAAGATGTCACAAATGGTAAAAGAGTTCTTACGCGATAATCAGAGGACGAAGATCATATGAAAATTATTTTTTTTGGGTTAGGTTCAATCGGCAAACGGCATGCGCGAATATTGCTAGAAAAATATAAGCATGACCTCTATGCTTTTCGGTCTGGAACTCGTGAAAAAGGCAATGAATTGAATATTCCGGAAGTATATTCCTGGGAAGAGGTTGATGCGATTAAACCAGATATTGCTTTTGTGACAAACCCGACATCCATGCATGTTGACGTCGCGATCGCATGCGCCCAGATGGGGATGCATCTGTTTATTGAAAAACCTTTGGATTCAGAAATTGAGGATTTGGGGAAGCTGTTAAAGATCGTTTCAAAGAAGAAATTGGCAACATACGTGGCGTATGTCTTGCGGTTTCATCCGGTTGTGGTACGTTTAAAGAAATATTGCGAGAAGCAAAAGCCGTTGCATATGCGCGTTGCATGCAGTTCCTATCTGCCGAAGTGGCATCCTCGCAGAGATGTTTCCAAACGTTATTCTTCCCACAAAAAGATGGGCGGCGGGGTTATTTATGATCTTTCGCACGAAATAGATTATGTCGAATATATATTAGGTGATATTATGCGCATCAAAGGACAATTTGCACAACGTAGTGATATTACGGTTGATGTTGAAGATTACGCGGATATTTTGGTTGAAACAAAAAAAGGTCCGGCGAATATTCATATTAATTTCTTTAGTCATGTTAATGAGCGAAAGGTTCAAATAGATTTTAAAGATAGGTATATTGAAGGGGATCTGCTGAAAAATACGGTTACGGAATATCGAGAAGGACAGAAAAGGAAAACTGTGGAATATAAGGGAGACATCAGTACTTGTTTTGAAAAACAGATTCGCTATTTTTTAAAGAACTTAAACAACCCCAATATGATGAATAGTATTTTCGAGGGAGAGGGATTGATACGGAAAATCTATCGCTTTAAGAATGGGAAATAGAAAATGGCAGATATTTTAGTGATAATTGGTGCCAGGGGTGGTTCCAAAGGGGTTAAGGACAAGAATATCCGTCCTTTAGGCGGTAAGCCTTTGATTGCCTATACGATTGAACAGGCCCTTCGGTGGGGAAAAGCCAAGAGGGTTGTTGTTTCCACGGATTCTGAAGAGATCGCGAAAGTGGCTGAGCAGTTTGGGGCTCATGTGCCGTTCATGCGGCCGCCGGAGTTAGCGACGGACACGGCATCTAAGGGAGATGTTATTAATCATGCCCTCGTAACAAGTGAGAAGAAGTTTCATGAACAATATGATATTGTCGTGGATTTTGATGTGACAGCGCCGATAAGGACAACTCAGGATATGGATAATTGCCTTGAGATGTTTCTTAAACGGAGGCCTGATACTTTATTTAGCGTTGTCAAGGCTCATAAGAGCCCTTATTTTAACATGGTGGAAAGAACGTCGGATGGGAATGTTGTGTTATGCAAGGCTTTGGAGACGGAAATTTTCAGGCGACAGGATTCCCCTCAGGTGTATTCCCTTAACGCTTCAATCTATTTTTATGATAGGGAGTATCTTTTAAGAACTGAGCACCCTAGCCCTTTGAGCGGCCATGCCGCGATTTATGAGATGGATGATATTTCAGGGATCGATATCGACCGGGAGATTGATTTTAAGTTCATTGAATTTTTGTTAAAAGAAAAGGTTGTTAACCTTTAGAGGATAAGATTATGACTAAAGAAGTTAAAAAATTTCTGATAAATCAACATTCGACAATCAAACAGGCAATGAAACAGCTCTGCCATGCTGGGGAGAAAGAATTATTTGTTGTGGACGAGGATATCCGTCTTGTCGGGGCTTTGAGTGATGGGGATATTCGTAAATGGATCCTGAAGGGAGGGGGCTTAGAGGATAGTGTTGATAAAATTTATAATGGGAACCCGAAGTTTGTTGCAGGTGATTATGAAATTGAAGATGTTCAGAAGATGATGGTAGATTTGAAGATTGAAAGTATTCCCGTGGTTAACCAAGACAAGAAAGTGGAAGAGGTTTTTACTTGGGATGAAGTTCTCGGCGGCAAGATTCGAAAGCATAGAGAGGCGCTAGACATTCCTGTTGTGATTATGGCAGGGGGAAAGGGGACGCGTCTGGATCCGTATACGCGTATTTTACCAAAGGCCCTGATCCCTGTCGGTGAAAAACCTATTGTTGAAGTTATTATGGATAAATTGAATGAATATTCGGTGAGTGATTTTTTGATTTCGATTAATCATAAATCCAGGATGATTAAGTCATATTTTGAAGAGATGCATGATAAGTATAAGATTGGTTATATAGAGGAGAAGCAGGCATTAGGGACAGCCGGCAGCTTAAAACTCCTTGGCCGTAAGGTTAAGGACGAAACGTTAGTGACCA
This sequence comes from Candidatus Omnitrophota bacterium, assembly GCA_023143685.1. GTDB lineage: Bacteria > Omnitrophota > Gorgyraeia > Zapsychrales > JANLHA01 > JAGLHE01. Next base: position 934 of record JAGLHE010000024.1, on the reverse strand, counting down.
ATTGTGATGTGATTATTGATACGGATTATGCTGAGCTAGTTAAATTTCACCGTGAACGTGAATATGATTTGACACTTGTGGCGACATGCCACCATTATCAGGTTCCTTATGGGGTGTGTGAGATCGAGAATGGAGGCAGTCTTAAGAATTTACAGGAAAAACCGGAATATGATTTATTGGTGAATGCCGGGATGTATGTAATCAATAAGAAGATTTTTGGGTTGATTCCAAAGAACCAAGTGTTTAATTTTACAGATTTAATCGCAAAGGCGCGAGAAGAGAATTATAAGGTTGGTGTTTTTCCGATTAATGAAAAAGACTGGATTGATGTCGGGCAATGGGAAGAATATCGAAAAAGCATTAAAAAGCTTGAAAGTGTTTTGGAGTAACATGAATCATAATTTGCGGATTATCCCGAGATTAGATATTAAGAACAATACGATTGTTAAGGGCATTCACATGGAGGGGTTGCGTGTCGTTGGTGTCCCGGCAGATGCATCAAAGAAGTATTATGAGCAGGGCGCAGATGAGCTCCTTTATCTTGACGTGGTAGCCAGTCTTTATGAACGCAATAGTTTGACTGAAATTATTCGAGATATTGCTGATCATATTTTTGTGCCTTTAACCGTTGGTGGAGGCATCAGGACTATTGAAAATATTCGGGAAATTTTAAGGGCTGGGGCGGATAAGGTTGCGATTAATACCGCGGCGATTAAGCGCCCGGAGTTTATTCGGGAAGCATCAAAAAAATTTGGTTCTCAATGTATTATTGGCTCTATTGAAGTCAAAAGAATGGGTGAAGATAAATGGGAAGCGTATGTCGATACGGGGCGGGAAGCAACAGGTGTTGATGCTTTTGAGTGGGCTCAAAAGCTTGTTGATCTTGGGGCCGGAGAATTGTTGGTGACGTCGATTGATCACGAGGGGACACAGA
>JAGLHE010000239.1 GCA_023143685.1 Candidatus Omnitrophota bacterium | reverse complement strand
GGATATACAAAAAGTATAAAAGCAAAATGGATATTAGATAATTGGGACGAGGCGTTGCCATCATTTGTTAAAGTGTTCCCGATGGAATATCGGCGCGTGCTTGGCAAGATGATGAAAGAAGACGAAGAAATCGAGCGCGAAGAAGTAGAGAATAAGTAATACATAGCAGGTGTGCCCTTGTGCGGGGATAAAAGGATAAATTATGGGTGACAGTACAGGATTCATGAAATTTTCACGGCAGGATTTTGAGAAAGAGCCAGCCGCGACGAGGATAAAACATTGGCATGAGTTCGTCAGGCGTTTGCCGGATGAGGCGTTGCAGATACAAGGGGCGCGGTGTATGGATTGTGGTACTCCGTTTTGCCATTGGGGTTGTCCGCTCAGCAATCTTATCCCGGATTGGAATGATTTGGTTTATCGCGGAAAATGGGAAGTGGCGATTGAGCGGCTCCACAAGACAAACAATTTTCCTGAATTTACAGGACGTGTGTGTCCGGCCCCGTGTGAAAACTCGTGTGTCCTGGGCATTAATAAGCCAGCGGTAACGATTAAGAATATTGAATTGTCTATTATTGAGAAGGCTTATGAAAAAAGATTTGTGACCGCGCAGGCGCCGAAAACGCGTTCAGGAAAGAAAGTGGCTGTGGTTGGTTCAGGTCCGTCAGGATTAGCGTGTGCGGATCAGTTGAATCAGTCTGGTCATCTAGTGACGGTTTATGAAAAGAATGAAGTTGTTGGAGGATTGGTCGCGCTCGGGATTCCTGATTATAAGCTGGAGAAAACAGTTGTCGAGCGGCGCGTTAATCGCATGGTTCAAGAGGGAGTGCAATTTGAAACAGATGTTTATGTGGGCGTTGATGTTTCGGCTGAAGAATTACAGAAGAAATATGATGCTGTTGTTCTTTGCTGCGGGGCAGAGCATCCGCGAGATTTACCCGTTCCTGGCCGTGAATTAAAGGGCATTCATTTTGCCATGGAATTTTTAACCCAGCAGAACCGCGTGAATGCCGGGCAAAAATTTTCTGCTGAAAAACGGATTTCTGCTGAAGGCAAGAAAGTTGTTGTTCTTGGAGGAGGGGACACCGGGGCTGACTGTATCGGGACGTCAAATCGACAGGGCGCTGTGAATGTCAAGAATTTTGAGTTGCTCCCGCAAGCACCAAAAGATCGCGCACCGGATAATCCCTGGCCGCAATGGGCTTATATTGATCGTATTGCTACATCGCATGAGGAAGGTGTTGAGCGTGATTTTTGTATCATGACGAAAAGTTTTAGCGGAGAGAACGGTAAGGTGAAAAAGCTTCATGCTGTTCGCGTTGAGTGGGGAGAAAAAGATCCAAAAACAGGACGCTTTGCGATGAAGGAAATTCCCGGCTCTGAGTTTGAGGTTGAGGTGGATTTGGTTTTTTTAGCTTTAGGCTTTCTTGGGCCGGTTAAAAGTGGTATGATAAAAAAGTTGTCCGTAGATTTAGATGTGCGAGGGAATGTTAAGACGAATGAGCAAAAAATGACAAGCGTCGAGGGGGTTTTTGCCGCGGGGGATATGCGGCGAGGCCAGTCACTCGTGGTTTGGGCGATTCAGGAAGGGCGGTTAGCTGCTGAAGGCGTAGACCACTATTTAAAAGCACAGCGATAATGAGCAGCGGAATATTTGTAAACTCCCGGGGAAAGGGAGATTATATAAAATGGTGTGGAAGAATACACAGAGAGGTGTTGGTGATATGAGAAAAAAAATATTTTTTATTTTAGTACTTGGAGTAATGGTTTCAGGGTGCGGAAAGCCAGCTCCAGAAAAAGCAGAAAAAGCAGAGGTGACGCAGGCCGGAGCGCAAGAAGTTTTTGACCAGGGGATGATGTTTTTGCAGCAAGGAAATGCCGCCGCAGCAATTCATAGTTTTGATGAGGCGATCAAGCGTAATCCTTTGGATCCACGAGCATATCTAATTCTTGGCCAAACATATATGCGCATGCAGGAGTATAACCGCGCGATTGATACGTATACAGCGGCGTTGCGAGCAGCTCCCGACCAAGGGGAGATTTATTATCTTTTAGCCGTTAACCACGGCCTTGCCGGGAACACAGAAGAGGCGAAAGTTAACGCGGAGCGAAGCGCATTGCTTTTTCAGAAAAGCAAGGATGCGGAGAATTTTAAAAAAGCTTTGGTTCTTATTCAGGGATTAGCTCAATCCGAAGAATAATTGTGTTTTTCAGGGGAGGGGTTGAACTCCTTCCCTGAAAATATCTCCCCGTTACGGTTTTCTATGCTGTTAATGACCATCATCCCAGTTATCCTGTCAGCTGTTTTTCTTTATTTGTCCTTTCCAAACATTTTTTTCCTTTTTGGGCTGTGGCCTTGTGCCTGGTTTTTTGCGGTCCCTCTTTTTTATTCCCTTTCGGGAAAATCTCTTAAAGAACGTATTTTTATCGGCACAATATTTTCTTTTTCTTTTTACCCTATTCTTGTTTCATGGTTTATCCCGTATAGCTTTGCGGGATATCTTTGTTTTGTTCTCTTCTTGGCAATCCAACCTGTCCTTTTTTGTGTTTTATATCCTTTCGCGGTTTCAGAGAAAGTAAAGCTTCTGTATGTCCCTAGTCTTTGGGTCGCTTCTGAATATGTTCGTGGCCTCCTGATGGCAGGTTTTTCCTGGAATTTGGGGCATAGTCAAAGTTTTAATATTCCAGTGATTCAATTTGCGGATTTGTTTGGAGGGTGGGGGGTTTCGTTTGTTTTGATTTTTGTGAATTTTTGTTTGTATCGTGTTTTAACAAAGAAGAAGCAGGCCATTTATATCGCGGCTATCGTAGGGGTGGTCGGGTTGGTCCTTTCTTATGGAGCTTTGACTTTAGCGGGAGAAGGCAAAGTCAAACATTTAGGGACAAAGGTTTTAGCGGTTCAGCCGAACATAGATTCGCACCAAAAACTGGATTTAAAAAATGTTCACAGCATCATTCAGCAACAATTGGCTTTGACCCACAAAGGATTAGAGCGGATACAGCCGGATTTGATTGTTTGGCCGGAAACAGCAGTCCCCGTGGATTATCGTTTGTTTCCGTCTGTAAAGAAAAGAGTTTTTCAGCTTGCACAGCAATCACAGGCACGGTTGCTTGTAGGCGCTGCGCTTGAAGATGGAGAAAATTTTTATAATAGTGCGGTTTTGTTTGAGCCGGAAGGGAAGGCGCGTAATGTTTATTACAAACAACAGCTGGTTCCGTTTAGTGAGTTTTTGCCGGACTACTCTTGGGCAAGATTTCTGCAAAAGGTAATGAAAATTAAAACGGTTAATTTTACCGCCGGAGAAAAGGGCGATGTTTTTTCATGGCAAGGGCGGGATGGGCAGGTCCACAAGGGAGGAGTCGCGATATGTTCCGAAGACTTGATCGGGGAGGTGTTCCGCTCTTACGTCAAGCAAGGGGCACAGTGGGTAGTGGTTCTTCTTAATGATGGGTGGTTTAAAGAAGACCGCGCGCTTGTGATGCACGCGCAAAATGCGATTGTCCATGCGGTTGAGAACCGCATTCCTGTTCTTCGGGTGGCGAACACAGGGTGGTCTTGTTTAATTCATCCGAGCGGAAAGATAGAGCCTTCTTTTTTAAAACAACAGCCAATATTTAACAAAGAAGATGTTTTTGTTTACCATCTTCCTGTAAAACTGAGGACTTCTTTATATGATTTATTAGGAGATATCTTTTGCGGTTTGTGTGTCGCTTTTGTTATAATAATATTTATATTATTAGTAATAAAGAATACGTTTAATAAGAAACCAGTGAATTGCTGCGGGGGCGAATAGCGCAAGGTATCTCATGCTCAAACATCTTCGCTACGCTTCGAAACTGCGCGTGGGACACCTCGCACTATTCGCCCCCGCAGCAATTCCTATACGGCCATAAAATAGT
>JAGLHE010000238.1 GCA_023143685.1 Candidatus Omnitrophota bacterium | reverse complement strand
GGAACACCTCGCACTATTCACCCACGCAGTAACTCATCGGGTGCTTAATTCATAAAATCTCCTTTACATCGATGGATTTTAAAATATAATAGACTTGAATAGCGTTCTATCTGGTTGAATACCAAGAGGATAACTTTATTTTGAAAAGGAGATGGATGCATGAATAATTCAGGGAAAACCTTAACTATTTTTCTTGTTCTGATTGCCATTCTTTTAATTTGCGTGACCGGGATTTCAGCATTTTTTTATGTGCAGCAGGTTGAATTGCGCGAAGTCGCTGAAGAAGAGGTAGTGCAGTTGCAGAGTAAAGAATCTAAGATGAAGAAGGAAATTAAAAAGATTAATAAGAAGCTTTTTGTGTCAGAAGAAAAAAATAAAGAGGCTGAAGAAAAAATTGAAAATTTAATGGAAGAAATTGAGCTTGAGCAAGGTTTAAGGGAAGAACTTAAGAAGGAAAATAGAGGCTTGCAAGACCGGCTTTCGAGGAAAGAACGGGAAAAGGACGAGGTAGAAGAAAAGATGTCGCAAGATATTGTTTCGGCAGAGGAAAAGGCAAAATCTTTAGAGGAAAAACTGGATTCTACGATTAAACGCAATACAGAAATTGAGGCGCAGCGCCAGGAAATTGAAACGCAATATCAGGAATTGAAGAAAAAGTTTGAGTCGGAATCCAAAGAAATGCAAAAGAAAGTTGAGGAGCTTGAGTCGGGTGTTCTCCCGCCGGCACAGGAAGCACCTGTTTCAGAACCAAAAGCATCCCTGGACTTAGGAGAAGTTGATTTGGAGACGATTGTAATTAATAGTTCTGAAGAAGGTGGAAGAATTATCAGTGTGGATAAAGCAACAGATTTTGTTATTGTCAGCCTGGGTAAGAAAGAAGGTGTTTCAGAAGGAACTCTTCTTTCAGTATACCGTGGGAAAAAGTATCTTGGTGATATTAAGATTTCACGAATTTTGCCGGAGATGTCAGCGGCTGATTTTGTCCCGCCATTAAGAAGTCAAAAAGTCCGCAAAAATGATCAGGTAGTTATTAAGTCTGAGGATAAGGCCGAAACGACGGGTGAAGAGAAGTCTGCGGAATAATAGAAAGTCATGACCTTCATAGTAAATCCAACCAATTATTTGAGAGGAAGATGTTGTCTTCCTGCTTCCAAGTCATATTCTATCCGTGCCTTTATTATTGCCGCGTGTGGTGGGAGGTCTGAAATTTTTGCCCCGTCGGATTGTGATGACGCGAAGGTCGCGTTGTCTGTAGCAATGCAGCTAGGCGCGAAAGTCAAGCGTGTTCGTAAGGATCATTGGGAAATTACCGCGAAAGCAAAAAAGAGTAACTTAACGCGGATAAATGTCGGGGAGTCCGGAACAGCCCTGAGGTTTATCTTGCCGTTGTTGCCGTTATTCACGGAGGAGGCAGAGGTGCTCGGCGAGGGAACGTTGCAAGGACGCCCTAATCATCATTTGACAAAAGTTTTGCGTCAACAAGGTGTGGATATCCGTGGGCGGGGCGACAAAGAAAGCGTTCCAATTTCTTTGTCCGGAGGAACGCTGCGCGGGGGGACTATTACAATAGACGGATCGTTAAGTTCTCAATTTATTTCAGCTTTGTTGATTGCTTGCCCGCAGGTTCTGTCCGATACCAGGATCGCGATTAAGGGCAGGAAGTTGGTATCTCAAGATTACATTCAAATGACACAATCGATTTTGAAAAAAAGTGGTGTTGTGGTAAAAAAAGTTAATCCGCGTTTGTACAAAGTTTCCGGAGGGCAAAAGTTTAAGGGGTTGAAAAAGTTTACTGTTCCCTCGGATTACGGGTTGGCTGCTTTTCTTTTGGCTGCGGGTGCGCTTGTTGATTCGGATCTTGTTTTTCAGGGTTCTTTAAAAGATGATTTGGTTCAGGCAGATGCACGGATTTTAGGGCTTCTTAAAAAAATGGGCGTACGGTTTACCAGGACGACAAAGTCACTTAAAATTAAAGGGCCTTTTCAGTTGCGGGGGGGGGAGTTTTCTCTTAAAGATTGTCCCGACTTAGTTCCCATTATTTCTGTTTTAGCCTTGTTCGCGAAAGGCAAGACAAGGTTGTATGACATAAAACATGCGCGTGTTAAAGAATCTGACCGGATTAGTGATTTGCGAAAAGAGCTTTTGAAAGTTGGAGCGAAGATTTCCGAGAAATCTAATGAATTGACAATTTATCCTCGAGAACAATATCGTTCAAATATCCTTTTGGATCCTCATTCCGACCATCGTTTGGCAATGTCATTTTGTGTTTTAGGCTTAAAAATTGGTACGCGCGTTAAGGATATCGGGTGTGTAGCCAAGTCTTATCCGGGCTTTGTAAAAGATTTTAAAAAAATCGGGGCAAAAATAGATAAGTAACGTTAACGAATGTCCCCGGAGAGTTACTGCACAGGGCGAACAGTGCAAGGTATCCTGTGCTCAAACAACTCCGCGTCGCTTCGTAACTGCGCGCAGGACACCTCACGCTATTCGCCCTGTGCAGTAACTCTTCGGGGACTAACTAATCACTAAAAGAATTGACAGTGATTTTTTTTTCATATACTATGTTTTAGTAATATTATGAATATTTAATAATGCCCTCAGCTAAGGGTTTGTAAAAACCTTAACTTCAAAGGACCTCATATGTTGCAAAAAATTATGAAATATGTGCAAAAGTTCATCAATTATGTTTTAGGATTGTTTTCTAATGATATGGGGATTGATTTAGGGACCTGTACGACGCTTGTGTATGTGAAAGGCGAGGGGGTTGTTTTGTGTGAGCCGTCGGTAGTGGCGATTGAAAAAGAAACCAATCGTGTTGTTGCGGTGGGGGAAGAAGCAAAGAAAATGTTAGGCCGTACCCCAGGAAACATTGTCGCGATTCGTCCAATGAAGGATGGTGTTATTTCGGATTTTGAAATTACCGAAGCGATGTTGAGATATTTTATTAAGAAAGTTCACAACCGTAAGGTCTTGGTGCGTCCGGCAATGGTCGTTGCTATTCCCTCGGGTATTACCGAGGTGGAAAAACGAGCAGTTAAGGACTCTGCTGAACGGGCACGGGCCCGGTCAGTGGATTTGATTGAAGAGCCTAAAGCGGCTGCTGTTGGTGTTGGGTTGCCTGTTGAAGAAGCTGCGGGAAATATGATTATTGATGTCGGCGGGGGAACAACGGAATTCGCGGTTATTTCGCTTGGCGGACTTGTTTATGCAAAATCTATTCGTATTGCCGGGGATGAAATGGATGAGGCGATCATTGAGCATTTGCAAAAAACCTACAATCTTATGATCGGTGAACGAACAGCAGAAGAGATTAAGATTCGGATCGGATCAGCATATCCTCTGGAAGAAGAGTTGCCCATGGATGTGCGGGGCCGGGACCTTATTGCCGGACTGCCAAAGACGATCATGATTACGTCTGAAGAAATTCGCGAAGCCCTGCACGAACCTGTTCAGGCGATTGTCGATGCTTCAAAAGAGACGTTAGAAAACACACCTCCGGAGTTGGCTTCTGACCTGATTGACCGTGGGATTGTTATGGCAGGAGGCGGCTCGTTGTTGCGTGGTTTGGATAAACGGATCGCGGAAGAGACCGGATTGCCTGTCCACATCGCGGATGATCCTTTAACTGCGGTTGTTTTGGGAACAGGCCAAACGTTGAACATGCCGGCTCGGTTGCGAAGACGTATCGTTGTGGCGACAAAATTTGATTTTTAAAAATAGGAAAAAAATAGGGGACAGCGCCCTATTTTGTTACATTTTAAAATAGGGCGCTGTCCCCTATTTTCTGTCCCCTAAACTTTGTCCGTGTGGCTAGCAAAAAAATAAAATCATTTGTATATCTTTCCTTTTTTATTGCAACTTTCCTTGTTTTGTTCGTCCGACCGGGAGTATTTACTTCGTTAAAAACATCTGTTATTCGGTTGACGGTTTGGCCTGTCCGGATTATTTCTGTCCCCTTAAAAGAAATTAAAAAAATTGTGTTTTATCACCGAACGTTTAATGAGTATATGCGTTTGCGTAAGGACGTTAATACATTAAAAGGCCGGGTGATTGGGTTTGACGAAGTCTTGAGGGAAAATAACCGTCTTGCTAAATTGCTTAATTTTAAACGAAAACTTATTTTTTCGTCTATTGCGGCGAATGTGATTGGCCGGGATCATTCAAATTGGAACGCGACGATGTTAATCGATAAGGGGTTAGAGGACGGTGTGGAAATTGGGATGCCGGTAGTTGATGCCTCAGGGGTTGTCGGGAAGATCGCTGAGGTTAGTAACGCGAATGCCAAGGTTGTTTTGTTGACGGATTCGAGTTTTAGTGTTGCGGCGTTAGCGCAACGGTCACGCGAAACAGGATTAATTGCCGGGACATTGGAGGGGATGTGCCGGTTGCGTTATTTGTCTTCAGATGCCGACATACAGGTTGGGGATCAAATTATTACGTCAAAATTAAGTTCATCTTTTCCTGAAGGGTTGCAAGTTGGAGAGGTTGTGGAGGTTAAGCCGGACAAGGATGGCCTTGTTTTGGATTGTATTGTCCAGCCGACAGTTTTTTTGTCACAGGTCGAAGAGGTTCTTGTCGTGCAGAAAAAAGAGTAGAGAAGGAGTCGAGGTGCATCTCGGGGTGCCAGATGCTGGCGCGGCAGGGTATCCTGTGCTCAAACAACTCCGCTTCGCTTCGTAACTGCGCGAGGGATACCCTGCCGCGCCAGCATGTAGCACCCTCAAATCACGAAATGCGAAATGCTAAAAATTTATGTATGGTGCAATTATTACAACGTTGTTTGTTTTTGTATGCTTTGTCCTTGAAAATGCGTTTTCAGGACTTCTTGGGGATTGGTTTAAACCGAATTTATTAATTATTCTCATTGTTTTCTTCAATCTTTTTCGTGGTATTCGTTACAGTATTTTAGCCGCACTTTTGGCAGGCTTGCTTAAAGACAGTTTAGGGGTCAAGCCGTTCGGGATTAATATTTTTGCTTTTGTCGCGTGCGCGTATTTGACAACGTATATCAAAATGTATATTTATCATGTCGGTTCTGTTGCCTCGCGTGTTTTTTTAGTTTTTGTCATAACCACGATTAATGTTTTGATTTTGTATATATTAAATATGATTTTCTTTCCGGTTTCTTTCACAGAGATGTTTTGTTTTATCCTCATCCCGGAACTCGCGGCCACTCTTTTATTAACTGCTTATGTTTTTGAAAAGTTAAAACAATGCGCATTAAGATTATACGCTTAATTATCACTTTTCTTTTTCTTGTTATTGCTGTGGATTTATTTTATGTCCAGGTCATACGGGGAAAATATTATTATGGCTTGAGCGTGAATAACCGTATCCGTGTTGTCCCGTTGGAAGGGCAGCGGGGGCGTATCTTTGATCGGAATATGAAAATTCTGGTTGATAACCGTTTGTCTTTAAACGTGGCGGTTATTCCACAGGACATGAAAGAGGGTGAAATGCTTTTTGATTATTTGAGTAGAGTCCTTAAGGTTAAAAAGCAAAAATTGTTAAGGCGTTTTTATCAGAAAAAAGTGACTCCTTTCGCGCCGGTTGTTGTGGCGGAAGATGTGGATAAGCGCGTGGCAATGGTATTGGAAGAAAATCGGTTCCGGTTCCCGGGGCTGTATATCCAGGAATCTGTCCGTCGGGAATATCCGTTTAAAGAGGTTGGGTCGCATGTGTTAGGGTATGTGGGTAAGATTAATCGCGCGAAGATAAAAAAGTTGAAAGATTATGGTTACACGCCGCAAAGTGTTGTGGGTTATTCTGGTGTGGAAGAATCGTATGATTCGTTCATGAAAGGTAAAGAGGGCGGAGCCCAAATTGAAGTTAATAATCGTGGCCAGCAAGTGAAAATGTTGAGTGTGAAGGAGCCTGAGAAGGGACAGGATATTCAATTGACTATTGATCATCGCGTTCAGCAAATCGCGGCAAAGGCTTTAGGCGAAAAGCACGGCACGATTATTGTGATGTCTTTAAATACAGGTGAAATAAGAGGGATGGTTAGTTCTCCGTCTTATAATCCGAATATTTTTGTTGATAGCCGGTTGAAGAAAAAATCAGGATTAGTTTTTATTGATCCCGGCGCACCGCTTTTGAACCGCGCGATTAAGGGGCTGTATCCGCCGGGGTCTGTTTTCAAAGTTGTTATGTCAACAGCAGCCTTGATCACAGGGAAGATCGAATCAACAACGACATTTTCTTGTTCCGGGGTTTATCGATTAGGCCGCAGGGGGTTTCGGTGCGCTCATGTGCACGGGGTTCAGGATCTTGTGAAGGCGATTGCCCATTCGTGTAATGTTTATTTTTTTAATGCGGGGCTTATATTGGGTCCGGATACAATATATAAATACGCACATCTTTTGGGGCTGGGTGAAGAAACCAGGATAGATCTTCCTTATGAAGAAAAAGGGTTGCTTCCGAACCGTGCGCAGCGCAGGAAGAAATATAACCTTGGATGGTATAAAGGGGATACGTTAAATTATTCTATCGGGCAAGGGGATGTTTTGACAACGCCGTTGCAATTAGTGCGGATGATGGCGACAGTAGCTCTTCGTGGAAGAGAGGTCCAGCCGCATTTGATTAAGGGTATCGGGGGTAAGGATGTTGTTCAGTTTTCCCTGGTTAAACGGACAGGTATCAAAGAAGAAGTTTTTGATGTGATTCAAAAAGGGTTGCGTTTAGTTGTCGCGGATGAGGGCGGCACAGCGCGTCTTTTGAATATGAAAGGATTTGAGGTTGCCGGAAAAACCGGGACAGCTCAGACGACAAAGAGCCGGCCGCATCACGCGTGGTTTGTTGGCTATGATCTTTCAGGAAAAGAGCCGATTGCTTTTTGTGTCTTTTTGGAATATGGCGGATCGAGTTATCATTCTTGTGTTGTGGCACGGGATTTCTTGAAAGAGTTGAGAAAAGAAAAAATTATTTAGGGGCGTTCGACGTTCGACGCGTAACGGGCTAAGCAAATAAATTATGAAAAATAAAACAGGACTTCTCGTCTGGATTTTTACGGGCTTTATTATTTCGGTAGGGCTGATGGCGCTGTACAGCGCGTCTTATCATAATATCCGGGTAACAAATAAGGTTTTTTATGATCAGCTTTTTTGCTCTATTTTCGGGTTTGCCCTCATGTTTCTTTTAAGCCGGTTGGACTATCGCAAATTTTACGATTTTTCTTATATCTTGTATTGGGCTATTAATATATTGCTTCTTTTTGTTCTGATATCCGGACGGCACGCGTTGGGTGCGCAGCGATGGATTTCAATCGGGGGTATCAGTTTTCAGCCTTCAGAGTTGGCGAAGTTGGCTTTGATTTTGGCGTTGGGGAGGTATTTCAGTGACACGAAAGCAAGTCCCATTACATTCGGGGCAACAGATTTTTGGCAAAGATTGTGGCGGGGATTGGCTCTCCCTCTGCTTCTTACATTGTTGCCTGTGATATTAATTTTTAAAGAACCGGACCTGGGAACAGCATTGCTTTTTATGGGGATATTTCTTTTTATGCTTTTTGCGAGCGGCCTGAGGTATCGGTATTTTGCCGGATTTTTGGGGTTTTGTATCGCCCTTGTTCCTTTTGGATGGCATATTCTTAAGGATTATCAGAAAGATCGTTTATTAGTTTTTTTGAATCCCAACATTGATCCTTTGGGGGCAGGGTATACGATTATTCAATCAAAAATCGCTATCGGAGCAGGTCAATTGTTTGGGAAAGGATGGTTGTCCGGGACACAAAACCAATTAAATTTTTTACCGGAAAGGCATACTGATTTTATTTTTTCGGTCATTGGAGAGGAATGGGGGATTTTTGGCGCGATTTTTTTACTCCTGTGCTTTTTTGTTTTAATTTATTGCGGGTTAGGAATTGCCGAACAAGTTAAAGACGAGTTTGGACGGCAGGTTTGTGTCGGAATTGTGGGAATTTTGACCTTGCAAGTGGTGATTAATATAGGCATGGTCCTGGGCCTTTGCCCTGTGGTGGGGTTGACGCTGCCGTTGGTCAGTTATGGCAGGTCGTCGTTTATGATTTTTATTATTATGATGGGGTTTCTGTTGAGCCTCAGTAATCAGAGTAATGTATAAATAAAAAATTATTAATATATATATATTACTAGTATTGTATAATAATATTTTGTTGTGGTTGTTTCTAATCTCCTCGATGGGGAGGCGGTTTAAAAAGCGGGCAGAGCTTTAACAGTCTTTTGGCGCAAAGGGACAGGCGCGGTTAAGTCCTAGTATCGGAATTTCAAAGACCTCATACGAAATTCCTACACGGCCAT
>JAGLHE010000237.1 GCA_023143685.1 Candidatus Omnitrophota bacterium | reverse complement strand
TCCAGGCGCCATATCAGCGGGGAGGTAAAAGAAAGCCCCTCAGCATAAATTGGTGAGGGGTATAAGAAACTAACTATTGCTAAGACAAAAACAAGACTAATAATCGGTATTGACCGGGGATATCGGTGTCTTGTTTTGTCTTGGCCCTGCCAGTAGCAGAGTTTTTGACCGGTTAACCGCGTTGGCCTAACCGCGATCCTCCTGACTCGAGCCTTTTGAAAAACAGGGAAAAACCCTGCAAAAAGACTCACTTTCTGAATTTTTTGCCATAGTATTTGAAGTATTTTGTCCATTTTGGGCCTCCTTACATTTTTTGCCTAATGCAAGTGTATCAGGAACACTGACGGCCCGATAGGCGTAAAACTACTCTATTTCGTTGCACAAACTACTCTATTCTTTATTATTACTATTACTGGAATTATTACGTGGGAGCAAACAAGCAAGAAGGAGCAAGGGGTCAAAAAGACCAAGTCAACAAAACAAGACTTGACCCTTTACTCTAATCAATTTCCACAATCCCGTGCTGGATCGCGTATTTGATCAAATCTGAAGTTTTGTGTAAGTCTAACTTGCGCAACAAGTTATTTTTGTAATTCTCAACTGTGCGGGGACTGATAGCGAGGATATCAGCAATCTGTTTGGCGGTTTTGCCTTCCACAACAAGGCGTAAAATATCACCCTCACGATCACTTAACGAAATGAGATCAGACGGAATTTTGTCATCAGCTTCTAAAACTTTGCCGATCAAGGCTTGTGAAACACCTACACTCACATATGTTTCACCTTTTTGTACCCGCCGTAAAGCAGGTAAAAGATCATCCACAACATTTTCTTTATGCAAACACGCTTTAACGCCCAGGCTAAAAGCTTTTTTTAAATAAATATTTGCCCGGTGCATCGTAACAACCACAATCTTGGTCTCAGGCGAAACGTATTGTACCTGACGGATGACATCCAAACCGCTCTTTTTCGGCATGGTAATATCCAAAAGCAAAATATCCGGTTTTAACCCTTCCACAAGTGTTAAAACCTCTTCGCCGTCGGCAGCCTCGCCGACCACAGAATATTCGTGCGACGAGATTAAGATGCTCTTAATCCCTTCACGGATAATGTCATGATCATCAGCAATGATTACAGAATAGGTCAATATCGCCTATCTCCTTCCGGTGCGCCCATGGGCAATTCCGCTATTAATTTTGTTCCCTTTTTCGGGGCCGTTTTAATCGTTAATTTTCCGCCAAGCAACTCCACCCTTTCACGCAACCCTTGCAGCCCTAACTGCACTGTATCTTCTCGACGACGTTTAGGACGTTTTGTATATTTTTTGTAATCAAATCCCTCGCCATCATCTTCAACCGTCAGCTGAATATGTTCGCCCTTAACCTGCAAATCCACGATAACATGTGTGGCTTGCGCGTATTTCGCGATATTCGTAAAAGCCTCTTGCACAATCCTGTACAGTGTCAGGCTTTGTTCCGGCGGAAGAAGCAAGTCTTGATCCGGACGATTATACGTATATTCTCCACCGGTAATCTCTTGATGCTCCAAAACCAACTCATCCAAACTTTCAACCAACCCCAGGTCATCCAACTCCGGCGGCCTTAACAGCTCAGAAATATTATGGCCTTTATCAATAAGGCGCACGAGGACTTTCCTGCTTTTTTCAATACGGTCCTTTTGCTCCGTCCGCTGCTGAGGATCAATATCTTTTCCAATAAGCTCAAGATGAATCTTTAGGGCACTTAAATCCTGGCTCAACTGGTCATGCACTTGACGGGAAAGGTTCTTGCGTTCCTCTTCTTCCATCCGGATCATCTTTTGCACAAGAAACTCTCTGCGCTGACGCTCCCGGCGAAGGCCTTTATAAACAACCACACTAATCATCAAACCAAGCAATAAACTGGCGGCGAGGCTGACAATAAGAATTAATATTGAAATCTCTTTCTGAACATTCGCGGCATGCAATTGACGTTCAATATCTTTTAAATTTGCTTTACTGATCGTGTCCATCAAGAGCTCATCCATTTTGTGGATACGCTCCTGAAAAACCATAATCAGCTTATTAACCTTTTGTTCATCCACCCCTTCGCTGTCAATGACTTCAATAAGCTTATCGCCCATACTCGCCATCTCATCAATGGACTCTGTCATTTTTTGCGCCCATTCCTGATGTGCCGGCGTATTGGCTAACGCCGTATAAGCTGCTAAATGCTGACTGGTTTCTTCGATAATTTTTTCAACAAAATCAATGTCCCCCATCGACGCAAACTGCAAATACTTTGAAACACGCCAGGACGCGTAGTTACGGATTCCCATCGCGTAAAGAGCATTATTAATTTTAATCTTAAGGATCAATTGTTCTCGAGGGAGATAACGCTGGCCAAGCTCTTGAATGGTGTTGGTAAGATGGTATATCTGCCGGATTCCGATAGCAGCAATCGCGACCGTTAAGACAAAAAAAACACCAAAAGCTATTAATAGTTTTTTTTCACGTAAAGATTTCATAAGGAGAAGATAAGGGGTCAAGTCTTGACCCCTTATCTCTGATTACAAGCTCAACAATTCTGTTTTTAAGGCATCCGCCCACGCCTCAACTTCTTTTTTATCCTTGGCGTTTGGCTGCAATTCTAAATATTTTTTGAAATAAAAAACCGCCTTTTCCGGTGCCTGTTGCGATTCTTTGTGCATCAACCCAAGGTTATAATTGGCTTCCGCGTTATAGGCATTATATTCCAGAGATTTTTGATACGCCTTAATCGCCTGTTTATACATCTTTGCCCTGGAATAAGCTACACCCAGATTATAATGATAAATCCCGCGTTCCTCGAGAATGAGGTCCTCTAACGCATAAATTTCATTTTCTAAACCTTTAATTTCCGACTTTATCTTTTCTCTTTGAGTATCATCCAGGGGCTGCTGCTCATCTGCGGGTGCTCTGGACCCTGATTCCAAAAACTCTTCTAATTCTCCAATACGCGCGTCTTTTGCCTTCAAATTCTCAACTAACAAAACAAGATCAGCATTCACATTCTGATTTTCCGCCTTAAGCTGATTATTGCTATCTAAATACACAATCACGTCCGCGCGCAACTTTTTATTGCTCTGTTCAACAACAAGCTTTTCCGTCTTCATCTGGTCATACTGTTCTTGCCATTTTTGAGAAACGGTTCTTTCTTGTGTGAGCTTGCTTTCTGTTTTCCGGCCTTCCATATAAAGAAAAACATTTCCTCCAATCAAAAGAACAACAAGAATTCCACCGATTGTAAAAAGAATTATTCGCATAATTTATTTCACCATTTCAATCAATTCCTCTACCCGTTTACGGTTCTGCGCGTCTGGATCGAGATTTAAATATTGCGTAAAATACGCAATTGCCCTTTCAGAATCATCAACCTCATACTCATAAAGTAATCCTAAATGATAATAAATCTGTGTGTAGGCGGGATCATAAAGAATCGCTTTCTCGTAGGCTTGAATAGCTTTCATGTAATCCTGCCGGTGCGTATGCATCACACCTAACTGCTGATATGCCTCACCCAGATCTTCACGCAAGCCCGCATTTTCTGTTCTTAAACTATCATTTTCCTGACGCACCTCCACACTCTGCGGGGCGATTAAATCAACTTCACTTTTTAATTTCTTAAGCGTTTCTTCTTTCTGTGCGATAATATCTTGCTGCTGTCGGGAAATATCCATCAGTTTGCTGATTTTATCCTGTGAAAATTTCATATGAATTCTGTTTTCCGCTGGATAATCAGACAAATTCTCCTCTAACAACTTCGCGTGTTTGGCCATAATCTCACGCAACTGCTGGGTCTCATCTTCCAGGCTCTCAACTTCCTCAGTAAACTTTCGAACAATTTCCTTCTCCTCGCCAATCTTCATCGCTTCTTCAAAAGTAACGTCCTGCGTAAGGCCACTTAAAGATGTCGCACGCTCCCCCGCAGAAGACACTCCTGCCAGGCTAACGCAAAAAAACAAAACAAAAACTGCTGACCAAAATTTTTGTTGAATAAAATTTTTCAATATTCTGTCCTCGTTTTTTAACTTAATTTCACGTCGACATCTGAGTCACCGCTCGCGCGAAAG
>JAGLHE010000236.1 GCA_023143685.1 Candidatus Omnitrophota bacterium | reverse complement strand
ACAACTGTCTCTGCCTCTGACGTCGCGACAATAGGAACAATACTTGCTGCTGTTTCAAGCGTTTCACTTACAGAACTGACCTCGGGTTTAATTTTGAGCGTAATAAATCCTTCCCTGTTGATCGTCGGGACCACGTTCAGTTTTACCCCGACATCAACAAACTCAACCGATTCAGACGTAACGGTTGTATCCCCCTGGCTTGTAGTTCCGGAAATAAACGCTTCCCGTGTCCCGATCAAAACGCTGGCCTCCTCATTATTCAAGACTGTAATTCGAGGACGAGATAAAATCTTAACATCTCCATACGTTTTCATGTACTCAAAGACAGCTGTGTATTTATCGCGCTCAACAGTCCCGACGGTAGCCTTCCCAAAAGAGGCATCCGCGGAGCCAAGGATTGAATAATCACTATAAAGATGCAAGTCATCCGTAGACGAAGTAAAAACAGCGTCCCAATCAATTCCCCGTTTCTTCGTATCCGTCAATGTAATCTGAACAATTTCCGCTTCAATATAAACCTGTTGGTCTTCCACATCCAGGCTCGCCAACACTTCTTTAATATAATCCATCTTTGACGGAAGGTCTGAAATGATCACCTTGGAAGAACGTTCGTCCACAATAAGCTGGCCGGTATTCGGGGTAATCACGTCGGACAATTTCTCCTGGATGGTTTCCATCGCCGCATAATTCACATCAAAAATATACGAGTCAAGCGCGGTGTCGAGCTGATTAACAACGCCCGTCATAAACTCAATCTTATCCGGCGTATCCAGCATAATGATCGCGCCTGTCGTTTCATCAACAATAATTTTTCCGATATCTGATTTTAATTCACTGAGAACCTCAAACACGTTAGCAGGTGTCGCGTATTGCAGTTTAATACTTTTATACTCCCGGTTCTCAATATAATCACGGCCATACAAACGCCTGTATTCCTCTTCTGTGAGGATGTAAAGAATTTCGTCTTTCTTCTCGACCGCTAATTTCTGCGTGAATAAAATAATATCCAGCGCGTCATCAAAACTGACATTATTCAAAAAGATATTAATCCGGCCTGTCACGTCCCGGCTCGGCACAATCGTCATTCCGGTTTTAACGGACAAGATCCTGAACAGCTCGGTAATCTCAATACCTTTAAGGTCCAACACAATTTTATCCGTGCTCTCAAACTCCACTCCCTCATCATACACTTCTTCATAACCGCTTTCTTGCGCGAAAACAAAAACCGACGACAAGCAAAGCATTATAATGCTAAAAACAACGCACACCCCGAAGGATCCACGCGCATGGTTTTTTGACACAAAATGTTTCAAACTCTTCTTGCGCGATTTCATCGCAACACCCATTCGTTGTTATCTTTGCTTAATATCACTTGATCCTTCTGGATTTCCTTAACAGTCAACTCATCAATCGCGTCACCAACACCTAAAAGATGCGTCCGTGCCGCACTATCCTCAATAATAACTTGCGGATTCCGCGCCGACCAGATTACGCCAACAAGCTGATAATCTTCCAAAACACTAGAATCTCCCGGGCCTCCCTCCTCATAATATCCTTCGCCCTCTTCGGGGATCACTTCTTCTGGAGGAGCAAAAGAAAAAATATTACGTTTGCGGGCTTCGTGAAGACTTTCCTGCAAGCTGACCTTAAGCTCCGGCCCTTTTTTTGTTGGTATCTTCGTCTTGGACCCTGCTGTCAGAATATCTTCAAATCGACCGCTCAGCGTCGTCCCCTGATAAAGAAAGTCGATAATAAAGAAAACTGTTAAAATGACCGTGCCCACAACTAATGCTTTATTTAAAACACGAAGATTAAGCAGCTTAACAAGATTTTCTTTTCTCCAAAACAGGGGATCCAGAATCTGTACGCGCTGCGTAAGGCCTGTATTCCCGCCAAAAGAGAAGAAACTCTTTTTTTTCGCTGCTCTCGGGCTTTCAATGATCTTAAGAAGTTTATCTTCAGACGTTAAATTCACTTTTATTTTCTACCCTAAGCAAAGATTTCTGCAAGTGCAATAAGATCTTTAATAAGTTTAATATCCACAACATTTTTATTTGACATCATCAGTTCTTTTAAAGCGTTATGACAAATCTTTGAAATCCTTCGCGGATACCCTTGCGTATATTGGTAAATCTCTCTAACCGCGTCGTCCGAAAAAAACTGAGGGCCATATTTATACCCCGCCCGTCGCAACCTGAAATTAATCATCTCTTTGGTTTCAAATTCATCCAGAGGATTTAACAAGTAATTTAAACTAATGCGGTCCCACAAATTATGGATACCTTTTATTTTTGGCAAAAGTTCCATCTGCCCGATCAAAAGCAGTTGCAGCAACTTATGCTCATTCGTTTCATAATTCAAAAGAACGCGCAAAATTTCCAATGACGTAAAATTTAACTTCTGCGCCTCGTCGATCAACAACACAACGGTCTTGTTTTCTTCCACTCCTTTAACAAAAAGGTAATCCTTGATTGCCTCTTTGTAATCCAAAATACTCGGGTGCGGTTTACGGATATCAATTTTAAAAGCTCTAATAAGTGATTCAAAAAAAAGTTCTTCGGTGTGGTATGTTGGGTCCAGCATCATGTGGAAGATGATATCGTCCCGTTCGCTAAGCATTTGGGATAACTTGCGTGAAAGGGTTGTTTTTCCGGCACCGACATCACCAAGGACTAAACTTAAACCGCGTTTTAAACGGATTTCTATCATAAGGCGAACCAACGCCGAATGATGTTCCCGTGATTCATAGAAAAAATCCGGGTCAGGGCTCGTCGAGAAAGGCTCTTTTTGTAATCCTAATATTGTGTAATAACTCATTATAATGGGGCTGGGGTTCTCCTTCTGTCTAGCACACACATCCGTGTGCCCAAAAAGGAGATATATATAAATATGTTATATAATATATAGATATAAGTACATTTTTATCATAACATTTCACGATATTCTGTCAACGCATGTTGGAGTTTT
>JAGLHE010000235.1 GCA_023143685.1 Candidatus Omnitrophota bacterium | reverse complement strand
AAACTGGATGGGAGATTGAGGGCCGGATGGATCCAGCCATTTATGAAAAAATACGCAATACGGATTTGGATGAGCAAGAAATCCTTTTGACGACAACGGTCAGGAATTTCCCGTTGTTGTTAGGGGTAAAGTATGGAAAGATGAATATCTATATCCGTTCTAAAAAGGACATCTCTGAAGTGGAAATTCGATATTTGGCTGAAACATCTATGTTTTTCAGGAGTTTTAAAAGTTACAAAAATAAACGTATTGCTGACCAGATTTTCACGCATATCGAACGCGTGTTAGAAAAATAGATAAAATTTCTACACGGGTATGAAATAGTTGTGAGCAATCAATGAATAAGTTTATTTTAAAAAGCCCTTTCCGTCCAGTTCCTGAACAATCAGCGGCGGTTGACCAGCTTGTTAAAGGCATCCACAATGGACTCGATGCTCAGATTCTTCTTGGTGTTACCGGAAGCGGAAAGACCTTTACTCTCGCAAACGTTATTGAGAAAATTAACCGCCCGACACTCGTCATTTCTCACAACAAAACTCTTGCTGCCCAGCTTTATAGTGAGTTCAGGGAATTTTTTCCTGATAATGCTGTTGAGTATTTTGTCAGTTATTACGACTATTATCAGCCCGAAGCATATATTCCACAAACAGATGTTTACATCGAAAAAGATGCCTCGATCAATGACAGGTTAGATCGTTTGCGTTTGGCTTCCACAACTTCACTTATATCTCGTCGTGATGTCTTGATCGTGGCAAGTGTTTCCTGTATTTACAGTTTAGGTTCACCTGAAGAATATCAGAATCAGCTGCTTTGTCTTGAGGTTGGCCAACAGATTGACCGTGATGAAGTGTTGTTAAAGTTGATTGAAATTCAGTATGAGCGCAATGATTATGATTTTGCCCGGGGGAAGGTTCGTGTCAGGGGGGATGTTTTGGAAATTTTTCCCGCTTACCGGCAGGATGCGTTACGTGTTGAATTTTTTGGTGATGAGATTGAAAAGATCACTCAAATTGATCCGTTAACGAGTGAAGTGAAAGTGGTGCTTGATAAAGCTGCGATTTATCCAGCGAAACATTTTATTGTTTCGCAGCCTCGGGTTGAAGAGGCGATGAAAGAGATTGAGTCGGAGATGGAGGCGCGTGTCGTAACCTTGACAAAGAAAGGAAAGCTCCTTGAGGCGCAGCGATTGAATTCTCGAACAAAGTATGACATGGAAATGATGAGAGAAATGGGATATTGTCATGGGATTGAGAATTACTCAAGAGCCCTTTCCGGGAGGCCGGCAGGTAGCAGGCCATGTTGTTTATTAGATTATTTTTCGGAAGACTACTTGGTGCTAATTGATGAGTCTCATGTTACAGTCCCGCAAATTCGAGGGATGTATGAGGGCGACCGAGCGCGTAAAGAAACGCTTGTTGAACATGGGTTTCGTTTGCCGTCATGCCTGGATAATCGACCTCTTAAATTTGATGAGTTTAAGAGTGTCATTAATCAACGGATTTATGTTTCAGCCACGCCGGGGCCTTTTGAGATGAAAGACAGCCGAAGTGAAATGGTAGAGCAGGTTATTCGTCCGACAGGGATTGTGGATCCTCCCATTATTGTAAAGCCTACGTCGGGACAAATCGATGATTTAATTGTTCAAATCCAAAAACGGGCTGAAAAAAATGAGCGTGTTTTGGTCACAACTTTAACGAAAAGGATGTCAGAAGATTTAACCGAATATTTGGACGAGCACGGTATCCGTGTTAAATACCTGCATTCTGATATTGAGACGATTGATCGGGTCAAAATTTTACAAGATTTGAGGTTAAAAAAATATGATTGTGTGGTCGGAGTGAACCTTTTAAGAGAGGGGATCGATTTGCCTGAGGTTTCCCTGGTGGTAATTTTTGATGCGGATAAACAGGGTTTTTTACGTTCACGCACATCGCTCATCCAGGTGGCAGGGCGTGCCGCGCGCAATATCAATGGTGAAGTGATTATGTACGCGGATTCGGTAAGTACAGCTATGCAGGAAGCGATGGATGAATGTGAGCGTCGTCGAAAAATTCAGTTGGCTTTTAACAAGAAGCATGGTATTACTCCAACGACCATTGAAAAAGCGATTAAAAAAGGGATCGAAGAGTTGTCTGAGGAAAAGGCTGAGAAGTTTGTGTTGGAAGTTGCAGGGCAAGATGAGGAAGAATTTGCCGTGTTGAGTTTGGTTGCAGATTTGGAAAAGCAAATGGAGACAGCTGCTCGTAATTTGCAGTTTGAAAAGGCGGCTGTGATCCGGGATAAGATTCAGGAAATAAAAGATTTAAGGGAAGGGAAAATCGCTAAACCACGCTAAACGGTACGCTAAATTACGCGAAAAGTTGTAAAAGAGTTTAGTTTGGTTTAGAATTTAAGATGTTTTAACAAACGTTATGTATTTTTTACAGTACAGTATTAGGAAAGTATAAAACAGACAACTATGCTTTCCTGCACGTCAGCTAAAGAAGATGTGAGCTTATAAAATTAAAAGGTGAACTTTCTTGAAAGGACTTATTTATGTTGCTTGCAGTCGATATCGGAAATACCACTATTACTTTCGCACTGATGAAAAGTTTGAAGGTGGTCAAAATTTATAAAGTTGATACAACACAAAAAGTGTCAGCGCTTAAGGAAAGTTGTCAAAAGACATTAGCGCGTCTTCAGAAATACGCGCCTGAAGAAACCGTGATTTGTAGTGTTGTTCCTCGTGCCTTAAAGGTTGTCGAGGCAGCAGTACAGAAAGAATTAGAGCGCAAGCCTAAAATTGTTGGCCGCAACCTTAAAGTCCCGATGAAAAACCGTTACGCCAAGCCGCGGCAGGTCGGGCAAGACCGCCTTGTCGGCGCGTACGCAGCAATGGAACTTTATGGTAAACCAACGATTGTTGTCGATCTTGGAACAGCGATTACATTTGATATTGTTTCAAAAAAGAAAGAATACATCGGCGGCATTATTGTTCCGGGCATTCGTTTATCCGCTGAAGCCTTGTCTCAAAAAACAGCGCTTCTGCCCAAAATTGACATTCACAATCCCCCAGCGCTTATCGGTAAGGATACAGAAAACAGTATTTTAAGCGGTCTTTTTTACGGTTATGGTGAAATGATTGGTGGCATTATTTCTCTTTTGTTCAAAAAAATTCCAGGTCACCCGACTGTCATTGTTACAGGTGGCCACACAAAGTTAATGAAAAAGTATATAGTAAGAAGAATTGATGCAATCGACCCCGACCTTGTTTTAAAAGGTATGGCATTGCTTGCCCTGTAATCAGTGCTCATCTGCGGTTCCGTCCCTCCAAAAAAAATTCCTTGACAAAATTTAAGAATTTGTTAAATTAGCACTCTGTTTGTTGAAGTGCTAATTTTAGTTAGGCACAAAAATATTTCCAGGACAACGTTTTATTAATCATCAAGGAGGTGTAGGCGTGAGTATTCAACCATTAGGAGACAGAATTATTGTCAGGCCTTTAGAGGCAGAAGAAAAGACAAAGGGCGGGATCGTTTTACCAGATACTGTAAAGGAAAAACCACAAGAAGGTGAAATTGTGGCAGTTGGCAAAGGAAAAATGCTTGATAATGGTAGTGTTCAGGCTATGGAAGTTAAGGTTGGGGATCGTGTTCTTTATGGCAAATACAGTGGAACCGAAATTTCAACAAAAGAGGGGGAAGAACTTTTAATTATGCGAGAAGATGATGTTCTCGCGATTGTAAAATAAGATCTGTGATTTTAAATAGTATAAAAAAAGAAGGAGTAATGAAATGGCAAAACAATTGAAGTTCGGTGATGACGCAAGACGGGAAATCCTTAGCGGGGTTGAACAGCTTGCAGAAGCAGTAAAGGTTACATTGGGACCCAAAGGGCGTAATGTTATTTTAGATAAAAGATTTGGTTCACCAACTGTTACAAAAGACGGGGTTTCTGTAGCTAAAGAGATTGATTTGGAAGATCCATATCAAAATATGGGTGCCCAGATGGTTAAAGAAGTTGCAGAAAAGACTTCTGATAATGCTGGTGATGGAACCACAACAGCAACGGTTTTAGCTGAAGCGATTTATCGTGAAGGGTTGAAAAATGTTACAGCCGGAGCTAATCCAATGGCATTAAAAAGAGGGATTGAAGCTGCTGTAGAGAAGGTTGTGGTAAAGGTGGCTGAACTAGCTAAGCCGATTGATTCTAAAAAGATCAAAGAAGTTGAGCAGGTCGCTACGATTGCTGCTAATAATGATGAATTAATTGGGAAGAAAATTGCTGAAGCTTTTGATGCGGTTGGTACAGATGCGCCTATTACCGTTGAAGAGTCTAAGACGATTAACACAGAACTTAAGGTTGTTGAAGGTATGCAGTTTGACCAGGGATATCTTTCTCCATATTTTTCAACAGATTTGGAAAAAATGGAATGTGAAATTGATGATGCGCTTATCCTTATTTATGAGAAGAAGATTTCGAATATTAAGGATATTCTTCCATTGTTGGAAAAAGTCGCCAAGACAGGCAAGCCGCTTGTTATAGTGTGTGAGGATGTTGAGGGTGAAGCGTTAGCGACTTTGGTTGTTAATAATATGAGAAAGACGCTTGCTTGCGCTGCTGTTAAAGCTCCAGGATATGGCGATCGTCGTAAAGCAATGCTTGAAGATATCGCTATTTTAACAGGTGGTAAAGCGATTAGTGAAGATTTGGGCCTTAAGCTTGAAAATATTGACCTTCCTGATTTAGGGTGTGCAAAGAAAATCAAGATTGATAAAGATAGCACAACGATCGTCGAAGGGGCTGGTCAAACAGCAGACATTCAAGCACGTATTAACCAGATCAAAAATCAAGTCGAGGCAAGTGATTCTTCTTATGATAAAGAAAAATTGCAAGAAAGATTAGCAAAGTTGTCCGGTGGAGTTGCGATCATTAGTATTGGGGCTGCAACTGAGACAGAAATGAAGGAAAAGAAAGCCCGTGTCGAAGATGCTTTGCATGCAACACGCGCTGCTGTGGAAGAAGGTATTGTTCCTGGTGGTGGGGTTGCTTTTTTAAGAACGATTGGGGTTTTAGATAAATTGAAGCTGAAAGGCGATGAAAAAACAGGTGCTGAGATTGTTAGGCGTTCTTTAGAAGCACCTGTGCGCCAGTTGGCTATTAACGCTGGCCTGGAAGGCTCTGTTATCGTTGAAGAATTGAAGAAAAAAGATGTTAACATTGGGTATGATATTAATGTCGAGAATTCAGAGAAGGCATATGTCGATATGTTAGATGCTGGCATTATTGATCCGGCTAAAGTGACAAGAACAGCGTTACAGAATGCCGCCAGTATTTCCGCGTTGTTGTTAACCACAGAAGCCTTGGTTACGGATGTGCCGGAAGAGAATAAAGGTGGTGGAATGCCGTCGATGCCTCCAGGAGGAATGGGTGGTATGGGTGGAATGATGTAAATTCCGTGATTCGGTGTGTGAAAAAATAGGCAGGCCCTAATTCTTAAAGAATGGGCCTGCCTATTTTTTTAATTGACATTTCCCCTCAAATTCACTATATTATGTGGTTATATATTCTCCACAAATCGAATTTTCACTATTAATATGTATATTTAATAATAAGAGGAGGTTAGGACCCTATGGCAGAATGGATTGGGATAGGGCGTCGTGCAAGACGTTGCTATGGATTTGATGAAATTGCTTTAGTTCCCGGGATGGTCACTGTTAATCCAAACGAAGTTGACACGAGCTTTACTTTGGGGGGCATAAAATTTAAAGCCCCGATTCTTGCCGCAGCGATGGATGGTGTTGTGAATGTTAAGTTTGCGATTGCTATAGGAAAGATTGGAGGTATTGCGGTTTTGAATTTAGATGGGGTTCAGACCCGTTATGAGAAACCGGATGAAGTTTTAGCAGAAATTGCCAGTGCAACACCGGAAGAAGCGACAAAGCTTGTTCAAAGCATTTATTTACAGCCGGTTAAGGAAAAATTAATCGCTAAGCGTGTAGAAGAAATTAAAAAAGCAAAAGTTCCTGCCATTGTAAGTTGTATTCCTCAGAATGCTAAAAAGTTTGCTAAAATCGCCGAAAATGCTGGTGCAGATATTTTTGTTGTGCAGTCGACGGTTGCTACTGCGCAGCATATTTCTTCAGAATACCAGGTGCTTGATTTAGAAAAATTCTGCAAGAATTCTAATATCCCGATCGTCATTGGAAATACGGTTACTTATGATGTGACATTAGAGTTGATGGAAGTTGGCGCGGATGGAATTCTCGTAGGTGTCGGTCCGGGAGCCGCTTGTACGACACGTGGAGTTTTGGGGATTGGGGTCCCGCAAATCACATCAACGGTTGATGCCGCTGCTGCACGTGATTATTTTTATAAAAGAAAAGGAAAGTATGTCCCGGTTATGACAGATGGCGGGATGCGTATCGGAGGGGAAATCTGCAAGGCATTTGCTGCCGGGGCAGATGCCGTTATGGTTGGTTCAGCATTTGCCCGTGCTGAAGAAGCCCCGGGAGGTGGATATCATTGGGGGATGGCGACCTCGCACGCTAACCTCCCAAGAGGGACACGTGTCCGTGTAGGAACGTCAGGGACATTAAAGGAAATTCTGTTTGGGCCAGCAAAAGTTGATGATGGTTCACAGAATTTGGTGGGCGCATTAAAAACTTCAATGGGATCATTGGGTGCGAAGAATATTAAAGAAATGCAAGATGTTGAGATGATTATTGCTCCATCTATTCAAACAGAGGGGAAGGTCTTTCAGGTCGGACAACGTGTTGGAATGGGGAAATAATTACGTATTTCGTAAAGTGTATTTCGCACGTTTCACGCTTTCAAGAAAGTTCGCTTTTAAATTTTGAAAGGTTACATCTTCTTTAGCTGACATGTAGGAAAGCATGATTGCCTGTTTTATGCTTTCCTGCACTGTGAAAAAGGTAAGGATCATTATGAAAAAAATTTCTAAAAAATTAGTTAAAAAAGTCGTTAAGAAAGCCGTTAAAAAGGTTGTAAAAACGAAAGTTGTCAAAAAAACGGCTAAAAAAGTTTTCGGAAAATTTAAGGTTAAGAAAAAGGCAGTTAAGAAAAAACCGCTAAAATTAAGGTTGCCAAAAACGCGGATGAAGATGTCTGTTAAGATCACAAAGCCCCGTCATAAAGATTTGATTCTTATCCTTGATTTTGGATCTCAATATACGCAGTTGATTGCCCGGCGTATTCGAGAGAATAAAGTTTTTAGTAAAATTGTCCCATACAATATTACTCCAGACGAAATCCGCAAGATGAACCCTAAAGGGCTTATTCTCTCAGGCGGACCTTTAAGTGTGTATGACAAAGACGCTCCTTTGCCAAACAAAGATATTTTTGATATGGGGTTGCCGGTCCTTGGTATTTGCTATGGGATGCAGGTTATTAGTGACATGTTTGGCGGTAAGGTAAAAAAGAGCAAAGAGCGTGAATTCGGGCACGCAGAATTATTTGTTGATAGCAATAAAGATCTTTTTGCTAATTTACCGACGAATTTGACATGTTGGATGAGTCATTCAGACCAGGCAGTAAAGGTCCCCACAGGTTTTGTCCCGTTGGCCCATACGCTTAACGCCCCTGTTGCGGCAATTGCCAATCGTACCAAGAAGATTTTTGGTGTTCAGTTTCATCCGGAAGTTATTCATACCCAGCGTGGGACGCAAGTTCTCATTAATTTTGTTTATCAGATTTGCGGCTGTTTTCCACGATGGACAATGGATAAGTTTATTAATTTAACAATAAAACAAATTCAAGAGAAAGTCGGCAAACAAAAGGTTGTTTTAGGATTAAGCGGAGGAGTAGACTCTTCTGTGGCAGCAATGTTGATCCATAAAGCTATAGGCCGACAACTAACGTGTGTTTTTGTTGATAATGGCCTTTTACGCAAAAATGAAGTTAATGCGGTTCAGAAGACATTTAAAGGTAATTTTAAAATGAACCTAACCTGTGTGGATGCGACAAAATGTTTCTTGCAGAGGTTGAAGGGAATTGATGATCCTGAACAAAAGCGTAAAATTATCGGAGATGAGTTTGTGAAAACTTTTCAGGATGCAACAAAAAAATCTAAAAAATTCACATTTTTAGCCCAAGGGACATTGTACCCGGATGTTATTGAATCGGTGTCTCCTTTAGGTGGTCCGTCGGCTGTAATCAAAAGCCATCACAATGTTGGTGGCTTGCCAAAGACGATGAAGTTGGAGTTGATTGAGCCGTTGCGGGAATTGTTTAAAGACGAAGTGCGTGTTATCGGAAAACATCTTGGTTTGCCGGAGACGATTTTGAATCGTCAACCATTTCCCGGCCCAGGTCTTGCGATTCGTATTCTTGGGGATGTTACAAAAGAACGCCTTGATATCTTGCGTGAAGCGGATGAACGCGTTTTAGAGGAAATTAAAAAGGCTGGGTTATATACTGAAGTATGGCAATCTTTTGCTGTGTTGCTTCCCATTAAGACCGTTGGGGTTATGGGAGATCAACGGACCTATGAAAATGTTATCGCGATTCGTTGCGTCAGCAGCGTCGACGGAATGACAGCGGATTGGGTTAAGCTTTCTTATCCTGTCCTTGGAAAAATTTCAAACAGAATTATTAATGAAGTGAATGGCGTCAATCGTGTTGTGTATGACGTCAGTTCAAAACCACCAGCCACGATTGAGTGGGAATAAATCTGTGACCAGTGACCTGTGGCACGAAAAAGCTTTTTGCGGGACACGGGTCACTGGTTGTTCAATGAATTTCGATTTACGAGAGACAAGCCACGAAATATGTATCATTCCGATTTTGTCCATTTGCATGTCCACACCCAAAACAGTCTTCTCGACGGCGCCTGCCGCATTAAAGATCTCATAAAAAAAGCAGTTGAATATAAAATGCCAGCCTTGGCCATGACCGACCATGGAAATCTTTTTGGTGTTGTTGATTTTTATCAAACAGCTATTAGGATGGGTGTTAAACCTATCATAGGATGCGAAGCGTATGTTGCTCCGGGAAGCCGTGTAGATAAGGGCCCACAGCAAGCGGGTGCTTCACATTTAGTTCTGTTTGCCAAGGATGAAGATGGCTACGCAAATTTGATAAAGTTAGTTTCGGCTGGTTACCTGGAGGGGTTCTATTATCGCCCCCGGATGGATAAAGAGATTTTGTCTCGGTATTCCGATGGGCTTATTGCTTCTTCCGGGTGCTTGCGGGGAGAAGTTGATCAGCGTCTTAAGGAAGGGAATTATCAGGAGGCTGTAAGAGTTGCCGATGAATACCATCAGATTTTTGGAAAAGGAAATTTTTATCTAGAGATAATGGACCATGGCCTTGAAGATCAAAAAATTGTTAATGAGGGCCTGTTAAAGATCTCAAAAGAATTAGGGATCCCGTTAGTGGTAACAAACGATGTGCATTATCTTGAACAGAAACAGGCCAAGGCGCATGAAGCTTTGTTGTGTATTCAGACGCAGAGTTTTTTGAATGATCCTAACCGGATGCGCATGAAAACGGACCAGTTTTATTTCAAAAGCCCGGAGGAAATGAAGAGGGAGTTTAGTTGGGTTCCGGATGGGATTAAGAATACTCTCGAAATTGCGGATCAGTGCAATCTTCAGTTGTCGTTTGGTCAGTATCATTTGCCGCGATATGACCCCCCGGGAGGAGTGATTCGGGATGAGTTTTTGAAAGACCTGTGCATTAAAGGCATCAAAGAGCGTTATGGCAAGATGACCCTTGAAATCAAGGAGCGCTTAAGACATGAGTTAACTACAATTAAGAAGATGGGATTTGTCAGTTATTTTCTGATCGTTTGGGACTTTATTCATTATGCCCGGCAACGCGGGATCCCTGTTGGGCCCGGACGCGGGTCAGCTGCCGGGAGCCTTGTAAGTTATTTGTTAGGAATTACCAACCTCGATCCGCTTAAGTATGGCCTTCTTTTTGAACGGTTTTTAAATCCGGAACGCGCTGGAATGCCTGATATTGATATTGATT
>JAGLHE010000234.1 GCA_023143685.1 Candidatus Omnitrophota bacterium | reverse complement strand
TTATTTTTTATTACGAGTATTGTAAAGAGCTTGATTTTTATCATAAAACATTTCAACACATCTCTTTATGAGAAACGGTACTATTATTTAGCTGATTTTCAATAATAACTTTGTTTCCTAAATTATCTTCACCATACAAATCAACCCTAAATGGTCCAGCTCTCTTTTCACGTGATTCTATTGAGACATCGAATTCTAAAATATCATTTAGATAATCAATATTCTCTTCAAGCCACGCAGTAAAGTCCTTATCCTCTTTTTTCCAAAGTTTTCTTAATGGTACTTTTTTAAGTTTTCCAATCATATAATATATCTCCTTAACGCTAAATTATTTATCTATCATCTCTCCTGCGTCAACTCATCCGCAATTAGCTCTGCCTGCTTCAATACCGTTTCAGTTGCTAATTTTTGCATATCTGGGGGATAGCCGAACTGCCTTAACGTCCTCTTCACAATAACCTTTAACTTTGCCTTTACACTTTCCTTGATAGTCCAATCAATAGAAGCATTTTCTTTGACTCGTTCATATAAAATAACAGCTAATTCACGCAACTTATCTTTTTGCATAACTTCCCGCGCACTATCATTATTTGCGATCGCGGTATAAAATGCGTATTCAAAATCAGATAGGCCCATCGCTTGCGGCTCTTTATCCATCTCCTTAATATCTTTAGCTAAACCAATCAACTCCTCAATCACCTCTACAGCCGTTAAAATCTTATTATGATATCTCTTAATCGAATCCTCGAGCATTTCCATTAAGGATTTCCCTTGAATTAAATTCTTTTTCACGCGCGCCTTAATTTCATCATTCAGCAGTTTCTTCAATACCTCCAACGCAATATTTTTATGCTCCATATTCTTTACTTCCAAAAGAAACTCATCGGAAAGAATCGAAATATCGGGCTTCTTGATTCCTGCCGCATCAAACACATCAATTACTTGTTCAGATACCAAAGCTTGATCTATCACCTGACGAATCGCTGTTTCGATTTCTTCATCCGTCTTGCCCTCACCAGTCCCATCAAACTTTGCCAAACGTGATTTAACTGCCTGAAAGAATGCCACCTCATCCTTAACATCCATAGCCTGATCATGTGGAACTGCAATAGCAAAAGTCTGAGACAATGCTGTAACTTCATTAATATATCGCTTCTTTCCACCCTCAATCCCGAGAACATGCTCTTCTGCAGCTAAAATTAGCGATAACTTCTGCGAAGTATCTGCTTGAAAATAATCTTCATACGCAAACCCATGAAACATTTGTGAGACTACTTCAATTTTTTCTAACATCAAAGCAACTGCCTGTTCTTGTGCAATAGCAGGATCACCCTTCCCGCCACTATCTGAATAAAACGATAATGCTTTTTTTAAGTCTGAAGCAATACCTAAGTAATCAACCACCAATCCACCCGGCTTATCCTTATAAACCCGATTGACACGTGCGATTGCCTGCATTAAATTATGCCCCTTCATTGGCTTATCAATATACAACGTATGCAAAGACGGCACATCAAATCCTGTCAACCACATATCCCGCACAATCACTAACTTCAATTCATCTTGCTCATCTTTCATCCGATCTGCCAATACCCTGCGCTGATCTTTGCTAGTATGATGCTTAGAAATTTCCGGCCCATCTGATGAAGCAGATGTCATCACAACTTTGATAACACCTTTAGTCAATTCGTCATTATGCCACTGTGGTTTAATCTTGATAATCGCACGATATAATTCAGCTGCAATCCGTCGCGACATTGCTACAATCATTGCCTTACCTTCAAACACTTCCTGGCGTTTTTCATAATGATCAACAATATCCTGAGCCACTTGCTTAATCCTTGCTTCGCTTCCAATCAAAGCTTCCAACTGTGTCCATTTCGATTTAGCTTTCTGAGTTACAGTAAGATCTTCCATTTCCAATTCGTCATCAAAGTCATCAACAAGCTTTCGACCCTCTTCACTTAAATTGATTTTTGCCAGACGGCTTTCATAAAATATTCGCACCGTTGCCTTATCTTCAACCGCCATTAAAATGTCGTACACATCAACATAATTCCCAAACACCGCTGGCGTATTAACATCCGTACCCTCAATAGGCGTCCCAGTAAACCCAAGATAAGTAGCAAAGGGGAGCGCGTCACGCATATACTTTGCAAAACCATAAACAATCTTTTGACCAATTACATTTCCATTTTCGTCTTTATCATCAATCGTTTTTGCTTTGAATCCATATTGAGTTCGGTGTGCCTCATCAGCAATCACAATAATGTTTTCTCTATCTGAAAGCTGTTCATACACATTACCTTCATCCGGTTGAAACTTTTGAATAGTTGTAAAAACAACACCTCCTGACGCAACTTTCAACAATTCTTTTAAATGCCCCCGATCTTGAGCCTGAACAGGTTCTTGTCTAAGCAATTGCTTTGATGCAGCAAAGGTATCAAATAGTTGATCATCCAAATCATTTCTATCCGTTATCATTAAAATTGTTGGATTATCCATTGCCAAAACAATCTTACCCGTATAAAAAACCATAGAAAGTGACTTGCCGCTTCCCTGTGTATGCCAAACAACACCACCTTTTCTGTCACCAACTGGTTGAGATTTTACACCTGCCAAGCCGTAGCTTGCAGGAGATTCAGCAACTTTATCAATTTCCGAATATCCTGACGCGCGTAAAGTCGATTCCACTGCACGATTAACTGCATAATATTGATGATAAGCAGCAAGCTTCTTTTCCGTTTCAATAGCAATGATGCCAGTTTTTTTATCTTCTTTTTTTGATTTTTCGAAGACAATAAAGTGTCGAATCAAATCTAACAAAGTTTCCTTATTCAACATTCCCTTAATCAATGTTTCCATTTGACCAATTAAAGGCGATGCTTCTACTTTACCATCCGACGTCTTCCATGCCATAAACCGTGAAAATCCCGCGGACAAAGAACCAGCCTTTGCCTCAAGCCCATCAGAAATTACCATAAATCCGTTATAATTAAACAAACTGGGAATAGCTTGTTTGTAAGTTTGCATTTGCTTGAAAGCAGATTTAACCGTAGCATTTTCATCAGCAGGATTTTTAAGCTCAATAACAACCAAAGGAAGCCCATTAACAAAAAGAATAACATCAGGCCGCTTGTTAACATTGTTTTCAATAACAGTAAATTGATTGGCAACCACAAAATCATTATTCTCAGGATTCTTAAAGTCAATCAACCAAACCAAATCACCACGATCATATCCCTTTTCCTGAAGATTAACCTTAATCCCTTCAGTAAGCATACGATGAAAAACTTCGTTATTGGTAATCAATTCAGGAGAATTCAAACGAAGGATTTGTTTAATCGCGTCTTCCTGCGCATCTGCTGGAATAGCAGGATTAATCCTAGCAACAGCCTTTCGCAAACGCTCAACAAGCAACACATCCTCAAACGATTCCCGTTCTGGCGACTTGCTATCTGGTGCAATATCAGGAGCATAGATGTATTCATACCCTTGTTTTTCGAGTAGCTCAATTGCAAATTTTTCTATTTGTGATTCAGTTATTTTTGACATTAGTTTATTTCTTCCATTCCTCAAGTATTTTTTTAAAATCAACATTTTTCCACTGCTCTTGCCAAATTTCAATATATTCAATATCATTTGATGACGGTTTATGTTCACCGCATTCATCTATTTTAACAATACATGGCATTTCTATAGACTCTCCAATAAGTAATGCTTCACCTGTCTTTAAAGAAGGTAACGTATCAGTTATATTGCCCATAGAGTCAGGAAGCAACCTTTTCACATAATTCTGGTCATCAGGATTTGTTAAACGCATTGCGATAAAAGTATTACATTGTGAAAAGATGGTTTCAGATATTTCCGATGGTCTTTGACTGATAATACCAAGTGTTACACCATATTTTCTACCCTCCTTGGCAATTCTTTCAATTGCATTTTTTGATGCCCTAAATTTAACCAACTCGCTTTTCGGAACATACTTATGCGCTTCTTCATAAATCAATAATAGCGGTGTTTCGCAAGTTTTATTTTGGCCATCTAAATATTTTTTATAGTAAAATCCGAATTCAAACAGTATTCTTGTTATTAATGAAACTGTTATACTCAAAACTTCAAAAGGCACACCACCTAAGTCAATTACAGTAATATTTTGATTAGACTTTGAACTCTTTATCTTATAACCTACAAACTGCTTCATCGTATCTTCAAATGATGAATCTCTTGATGCATCACCAAAAAGAAAACCCAATCTTTTGTTATGAATTTTATTTTCAATGCGGTCGATAAATTTATCCAATGTTCCATCAGCATAAATACCACTTTTTATTTTTGATCTAACAGCAACTTCAAAATCTATTTTCTTTGCAAAATATCTTTTATATTTATCTTCGATATTTTTACAAACAATATCTTCCCCAAAAACAAAGGGGTCAAGTCTTGATTTGTTGACTTCGTTTAATTCTCTCGAGACATCGACGCGCTTTCTTAATATTTTCAAAGCACCCTTTCTGCTCATCCCAGTCACGACAAGCCGCTAAATATTGCCTCGTTATCACAGAACGACTGATCCCATCTAAGGCATCACCAACTTGGTAGGAGTTACGAAAAATTTAATTTGCTACTGATATACCGTAGTTATTTTTTATTACGAGTATTGTAAAGAGCTTGATTTTTATCATAAAACATTTCAACACATCTCTTTATGAGAAACGGTACTATTATTCAAAATTACTTTACGGCAATCAGGAAAGGCTAAATCTGGGGCTCCTGGAAGATTTTTACTGTGAAGTTCGAATTTATAACCAAGGGATTTAATTAGACCAATAACATACAGCTCCTGAGAAGAAAACTTCGATCCAATCTTCTTCATTATTTCAGATCGTTTCTCCTTATCAAAAATGTCAACCATTCTGAACATGCCTGATATTAAAGATTATAAAATCAACTATGGCACTAATTTCCCAAAATATGGATATACTCGATGGTACTTTTCATATTGTTGAAATTTGTACAAGCTTAAATCTTCCGAATCGTCTCCTTCAATTAGATATTTCAAACGATTCATTGCAACTTTACCATCTCTCTTTTGGGTAGGCATTAAATCTTCAAGATGCAACCGTTCTTTTGTAGATAACATCGGGATGTCAAGTATATCTACAGAATCTGCATTTGGTGAAAAGAATTCACATTTCGATTTGAAATGCTTAATATATTCGGCGCGTTCGGCCTCCAAACAGATAAGGCCCGTAACACTAAGCATAATTGTCCCATCAGAATACTTTACCGCATGCAAAGGCAAAAAAGTTTTTGGCGCTGTACAGGAAGCAGCAAAAACCGAATGCACTAACCGTGCCGCAAGATCAGGATACTCATTCTGTCCAAAATTTTTCCAAGTAAAGATGTCTTCAGGATAAGAAACTCCTTGCAGATTAAAGCGCCTTTTCTGACCTTCAACAAATTTTAGAAATTTTTTTTTATAATTCTTCGGAACATCTTCATGTCTTCGTCTTAAGTCTCGAAGATAGGGAGGCAACGGAGTTTCCGCGTTAACTGTCACCCTAACAATGCTTGATTCTACCGCTGTTCGAACCACAGAAGAAATCTCTAACAATGATTTGCGATTAAAATTTGTGTAGTCAATCCAGGTCAGGGTTGGGCGATCACTGGGAAACTCACTTGAAAGAAAATCTTCAAATTCACCATGATAAAAACTAACATCTCTAGAACACTGGTGAAACCTTTGCCTTTTAAATGTTTCTTCATCCGATTCGACAGTAAACAATTGCATTTTGGGAAATTCATTGGCCATTAAACAAAAATCTTCTAAATAAGGACCACCTAGTCCAATATATACGTGATCTTTTAAAGAATTTAAATAACCAAAAGAGCGCAACAATTCAATAAATATCGCCCGATCAATTGCTTTGTTTGGCCGAAGATTATAAGCAGGATGCTTTGAATTCGTTAACTTACTCATTACCCAAAGCCTCCTTCTTTATAAGATCAAAGCATTCTTCCCCAACTTGCGACACATTTCTATTGGGAACTCCAAATAAATGTTTAGAAACTATTCTAATATCTTTTATTGCTCGGACAAAAGAGATCCGCTCCTTATCCGTCTTCTTTTCTGGACGTGGTAGAATTGGTTTGAATTGACTTCCAGAAGTCACACCCGCTGTCTTATTCAAATGAATCTTATTAACTTCTTTCTTTATCTCCTCAACGCTTAAAATAGCTGTTTTCTCAAAACACTCCTTTGATTGGGCTACAAGTTCTTTGCTTTTCCACTGATTCGTATAACTTGTAAAAACTTTCATACCCTCGATCATCTTATCTCTTACACGCAAATACACTTCTGAATTACCATCAATGCCTCTTTTGGTTGTTGTTGTCGGTAGCAAACCGGCTTTATCTGAGGTAAAAACTACTATTCCCGAAATAGCTATAAATTGCGTGTGATATTGAGGAACTCCCGATATTCCCCACCCCGTAACAGGAGTCTTATCACAATAAAGAACTGTCCGATCATTACATATTACAGACCAACCCGCATCCTCAGAAGAGTATTGCTCTTTAAAGTTATCATTTCCCTCCGCTACTTCATCTACACTTGGAATTGGACGAGTAAAACCAACCGTTAAAAAAACATCGACACCTGATATATTTGCTTTGTAAATAAATGGCCTGATACTATCCTTATTTTTTTTCAGGTCATAAATAACTTTCAATGATTTTGGCACAACAAGTTTGTTGTTAATATAAACACTGAGCCCTTTATCAATAATAAACGAAAAATGCTTTGCAACTGCCCCACGAAATTCATTTTGAAACTGCTCCGACATAAATTGTTTTGCAATACCTGGATATACTTTGCTAATCTTTATGGATGTTCCGAACGGCTTTTTGGATTTAATAAAGACAGCTGGTAAGCCCCAATTTTCCTCCGTCCTTATCCACTTAGAATCCATATGAATTGAATAACTTTTATCACTTGAATGAGTTTCAATTTTACAATCAGTGCCCATTTTAAAAATTGCCCTTTTCATCCCAATCCCATAAGCACCGACAGTTTTGAGACCTTCATCGATCGCTAGTCCAGATGGACGGCCCATACGGAAAGCATACTCATGACATTTCCAGGGAATACCACCACAATTATCTTCAATAACAAATTCATCCTTTGACAATTTTATTTTCACCCAATACTTTTCATATGGCTTCTTTCTCGCGAGCTTAGCTGAGGTCTCCGATCTCTGGATTCCATCAATACAATTATCAATTAAATCAAAAATTGCTTCTTTCAATAAAATATCTCTTGTCAGCATATGGACAAAGAAGGATTTTACTGGATCAAGACGAATGATTTCTGTATTTGGCTTAGTCATAATATCCCCTTATCATTTTCTTTTACTCAATATTGTACCGACAACAGCTTCAGCAAGTATAGGACTAACGCTGTTGCCTATTTGTCTAAAGCTATGCCACTTTGTTTTGTCAAACTGGAACCAATCAGGAAAGCCTTGTAAACGGGCAGCTTCACGCGGAGTAATAACTCTAGGTTCCGTAGGATGGATCGGACGCACTGCTTGGTAGCTCCCCCTATCTGGTCCAGTTCCAGCACGCAAAGTAGGACATAATCCCTTTCTTCTTAACCGCACCGCTCTTGAACATTTGTCCACCTCTCCTTCCATCAAATTCGCATATCGCTTAATGATACCAGCACCATGATCCGTGCCAAGACACCCAGAGACTAAATTGTTCTTAAGCAATGCTTCTATAGCTGCCGAATTACCAACTCCTGAAGGAAATTCTTCAAAAATCTTATCCCAAAAAAATCCTTTCGGCTTATGCGTTATTTTGCGCCATCCGTCTTTTTCAGTCTTCCAGGAGGGATTGATCGTTTTTTTCAAGCCCTTCAGGGCTTCTTTAACATTGATTGAAGATACTAGACTGTTATCGGGAAGGAAATCATCTTTATAAATACTTTTATAATATTTTTTTTGGTAACCAATATAGAAAACCCTTGCACGTGTTGTAGCCGCCCCATAATCAGATGCTTTTAAAATTACTGGTCCCAAAATCTCATAATCTCTGACATGGATAAATGCTGATTCTCTAATTCGATCAAAACATTTATCGAGTATACCTGGCACATTCTCCAGGAGAAAAAATCTAGGGTGAATGCCCGATACTAGCCGCAAGAAATGCGAGAAAAGACTGTTACGGGGATCGTCAAGGTTCCTGTGCCCCATTCTACTAAAACCCTGGCAAGGAGGCCCTCCAATTATGGCCTCAACCTCATCCTGTTCTAGATGAATTGATTTAAGCAAAGACTTCACTTTTAAAGCCCCAACATCAGAGTTAAGATGAAGAGCGTTTGGAAAGTTATTCGCATGTGCTTGAAGCGCACGTTGATCATTATCTATGCCAGCAACTATCTTTAATCCCGCTCTAGATGCACCTAAACTTAAACCACCAACACCACAAAAAAATTCAATACAATTACAAACACTTTTTTTGACTTTTCCTGCCAAATCCAATCCTCCGATCTATAATTCTTAGCATATTGTTAGCAGGATTTATTGTATCACAAACACTTTCGAGTGTATATCCTACAACTCGATATACACCAACCCCCTAAACTCTCATCGCTGTTTCAACCCCTATTTTGACCTTCAGGCTATCTAATAAAATCGACGTTTTTCGAAAACAAAGGGGTCAAGTCTTGATTTGTTGACTTCGTTTAATTCTCTCGAGACATCGACGCGCTTTCTTAATATTTTCAAAAACCAAAGACCAGTGTTCCTGCCTTAATCGTTCTTTTAAAACGAGCTCACAACCCGATGACAAACGAAGAACACCATATTTAAGGTCACTCTTTTCTTTTGGCCCAGATATATAATTCAAAGCAGACAATATAAAATCTAGACCATTTTCTAGTATTTGAAATTCAATTTGCTCTTTCCCTTTGTTCATATTCTCCTACTAACTATAAAAATTATTTTCGGTTGGATCTTTGTTGCTCAACATATTCTGCCATATCTTTTACCTTAACATACCAAGTCTTTCCTTTCTTCTCTGCCCTTAGTTTTTCTCGGTTTATTAAGTTTCGAAGATAATCCTGCGAGTAATTATAAATTTTAGATAAGTCACTCAAAGGCAACTGCGCTTCTTTATCGATATTTTTTATGCCGATCTCCTTAAGTCGATAAACAGAATCTTTAAGCCTGTCTATAACAATGAAGATAAACTCATTAAATATTTTCTTATCAACGCGCTTGCTTACATCCTCTACCTTAAAATTATTTCCATCTTCAATTTGTCTATGCATCGTCTCAAAAACATCATCAGCTTGCTCAAGAGCATCATAATAACGGTCACGATCTTTTTTGGAGATTCCTTTAATTGCAACATTGATTAACCCGCATCCAATAAGAATATACGACATTAAAATTCTCCCTGTCCGACCATTCCCGTCTCTAAACGGATGAATAGACTCAAACCAGACATGCGCCATTGATGCTAATACTACGGGATCATACACTTTTTTTTGTAAATGACAATTAACCCACTCTACTAAAAGTTCCATAGCGGGTCTCACATAAAATTCACTAATCGGAATAAATGTCGACTGTGTAACTTCAGCTCTTGTTCTGCGAAACTCCCCAATTTCCCCTAAATAAAAACCCATTTGTTTTTCATATCGCATTAAAAGAGTATGAATTTGTTTTATATCCGACATACGTAAAACAAACTCTTTTTCCTTATATTGAGTAGATGCATATTCATACATTGATGATGCAGATTCGAAATAGCCAAGGATAGATGACGCCTTTTGTTTATCTGTCCGTTTGTTGTGCTCTAAAACATCACTCAGCTCTGTCTTGTTGGCAAAAACCCCTTCAATAGCAATAGAATTACGAATTTCATCTTTAAATAAAGAATACCATTCCGCATTTGAGACATGTATCAAGTTGCCTCTCGCTTCTTTCAATTGTTTAATTTCTTTTTTTACTGTATTAATTTTTATTTCCATATACCGAACCTATCGAACCTTGTTAATATTATATATTTCTATAAACTCTTACTAATAAGATGTTTGTAATATCCAACGCTATCGAACCAACGCTTATGGTTCGATAGCAGTATACCACACTTTATTTCCTTTGCAATTATTGTTTTACAAATTACCGAACCTATCGAACCATGCATATTTTACAAGTCTATACATACAAGCTATTTAAACATTCTAGAACTACCGAACCACAGGATGTGGTTCGGTACAAAACAAAGGGGTCACAAAACAAAGGGGTCAAGTCTTGATTTGTTGACTTCGTTTAATTCTCTCGAGACATCGACGCGCTTTCTTAATATTTTCAAAGCACCCTTTCTGCTCATCCCAGTCACGACAAGCCGCTAAATATCGGGAATTCTAATTGTCGCCAACAGGAAAAGTAATTATAATTGTCGTTGATCAGTTGTAGCATTTTGATAGCGATGTCCCGCCCTTAAATGTTAAATGGTTTCCTACGCTTGGCAATGAAAAAAGGACTTTCAGTGTCCAGCAGACCCAAAAATCCTTTTCAATAAGTTGTGGCATTATGTTTAATTCAGCCGAAGCAACTTCAAAATATGCGCGTTTGTCTTGATCTCTTAAAAGTACAAATTTATCCATGAGCCTCTCATTCTTGTAATTGTCTGAATATATTTCCTATCCATGCAGGTGCATAACGTATGTCTTTCATAAGCTGGCGTTTATCCATATCAGATAGTTTTTTTTTAAGCATCTGGAAGATATTGTTATCCACATTGTCTTGCCCTAGATGACGCAGGGCTTGAATGATTAGACCGCTTATTCGCCCGGCAGTTGCCATGTTTTTTGGTGTTGTTCTTTTTAATATGATTTGTTGTTTGCTTATCAATACTGTGCGGTTCGCACCATCTGTCAGAAAGACTATTTTAGCTGGAACCTGTTCAGTTAATCCTA
This sequence comes from Candidatus Omnitrophota bacterium, assembly GCA_023143685.1. Classification (GTDB taxonomy): domain Bacteria; phylum Omnitrophota; class Gorgyraeia; order Zapsychrales; family JANLHA01; genus JAGLHE01. Next base: position 2,259 of record JAGLHE010000234.1, on the reverse strand, counting down.
GAAGATTAGCGGCATAGGCCCCTGAAGGCTGAATCTTTAGATTGTCCCTTCCAGCTAATGCCTGGGCTATTTTTTCATAGTTTGCTGGGAGATTTCCTAACGTTGGATGCTTTTGAGGGTAATCATAGAGACCGCGCGCTAATCGCCTTATAGTCCCAGATTTTGCCAGTCGTCCTAAAGCTTGGTCTATGGCGTCACGGCTTCCAAGATCAAGAAAATGGATTGGAGCAAACACCCAACCCCTCTTCTTTCCGTATATTCTGCTAATAACTTTATTATCAATACTTTGTGACATATTTGCTTATCCTTTTTGTCAGAAAAAGTATATATAATTTCTGACAAGATGTCAAGGCGAAAACAAAGGGGTCAAGTCTTGATTTGTTGACTTCGTTTAATTCTCTCGAGACATCGACGCGCTTTCTTAATATTTTCAAAACACCCTTTCTGCTCATCCCAGTCACGACAAGCCGCTAAATATTGCCGCGTTATCGCAGAACGACTAATCCCATCTAAGGCATCACCAACCTGGCAGGAGTTACGAAAAATTTCATTTGCTGCTGATATACCGTTTTTGCCCCTAATAGAGCGCATTATGTTAGCACAGTGTTAGCCGAAAAAAATATTCACAAAACTTTATTCTATTTTTTTAAAGAATAACTTGTACTTCTTCCGCAGTAAAAACATTTTTTGTTTATTCATGCAACTCTAAGCGGCTTAATCGCTCCTTAACAATCGCAATAAACCGCTCTTGTTTTTCTTTATCAAGATAAGACGACTCTATCATTTGCTTCATCATATCAAATTTATTCTCAAATTTTTCATATCTTATTTTTTCCGGAACCTTACAATAATCAGCAAGAACATCAAAATCTTTTCTTTTAAAACTATTTTTCCTTCCGTTAATTGCCAAAGCAGATTCATCATCTTTCATAACCAGCCTGGAACAGACAATATCGTAAGCTGGCGTCAATCGTATTTGTTCGTCATTGGAATGAGTGATAGAATAATTTTTGAAATGAGCATCACCGTTTCCAATAAGAAAACAAAAAACAACTCTTTCAAAGATAAGCTGAACATCCAACCCCGGCACAGCAGAAATCTCCTTGAGCTTCTTGCAAATTTGTTCAACAGAACCGATATATTTATCCTTTGGCCCTAAAACTTGAAAAAAATCTTCCTGATTAATTTTCTCACCATCTTTTCGGTCAAACCTTTTAACGACGTAAGCAAGACTTTTATCTTTAAGAGGAACCAGACAATGAGGTGGAACATCAATGCCAATTGCATCGGCTATATCCATACAGCACTGCTCATTTTCAGGAACATTGGGAAAGCGAGATTGAGACTTTAATATATATTCCCCATCATCACCCCGGATTAAAATATTATTTTTTTTATCAAAATCAACGTATATTTTGGGCTGCACTCCTGAGATAGATGATTTCCCTGCCATCTGCTCTGCCTGCGCAGGCATATCAATCAAGCTAAAATCGACAACTGGACATTGAGATGTCCCAAATGTTTTTTGTAATGATTTCTTATCCATTAGATATTTTCATTTATTATTTTACTTTATGAATAGTAACTGCCCCGATAGTACCAATACTTGCTGTAGAAACAAGAACTCCAAAAAAATCCCTTGCGTCAACTCTTTGCGTAGTACTGACAATATCCAAATACCATCCTTCCGGTAAAAGACCCTTAAAGAATGGAAAAAGTTCAACTGATTTAAACGGCTCTTTCCTTGGCGGCAAAGAAACAGAAATTGGAATATTTCTTTTCAAAAATTTTTCATCATATTGAAAAACATACCCCTCATTTGTTTCAGTCAAATATCCGGCTAGATCATTTTTATAATAAACGTCAGCCTTCCTCAGTATATTTTGGTTCATTTCGTTTTACCTCCAAATGACATCCGAAAAATTCCAAGACTTGATTCAACTTGTCCAGACGAATAGTAGGCTTACCCTGTTCTAATTCTCTAACAAATCGTAAACCAAGCCCCGCCCTCTTGGCGAATTCTACTTGTGTTAATCCCGCCTTTTTTCGTAAAATTTTTATCTCTTTGTTTATCTCCATAGCATTACAAATATATCACCTATAGGGTATAATTGCAACAATTTTCTACAAGTTATATACCCTTCGAGGTATAATCTTTAGAAACATATACCTTGTCGGGTATGATTAATTTAAATATATACCCTAAAGGGTGCTACAAAAAAGATATTATACCCTATAAGGTTTAATTTATTTACACTT
>JAGLHE010000233.1 GCA_023143685.1 Candidatus Omnitrophota bacterium | reverse complement strand
GTGGAGAGGCGGTGATCCATCCACGACTGGCGATGGTGCAAGATGCGACGATTCTTGGGATGGCTGTTATGAACGCATCTTTAGAAGAGCGAATTAAGATTTTTTCTTCGTTAGCAGAAGGCCTGAAAACGAATAAATTAAATCCTGTTATAGGGAAATCGTTCTCACTCCCGGATGCGGCCTTGGCACATGAGGCAATTCTTGCCCCTGGGGCTTATGGAAAAATTGTTTTAATCCCGTAATTTTTTCAACAATTATTGCGAAAGGATTTGGATATGAGAAATTTAAGATTCAGGCTTATCCGAATATGCCTTTTGAGTCTAGTGCCTGCTTTATGGTGGTGCTCTTCTCAAGTATGGGCTCAGCAGGAAGACGGCCTTTTTGCGACATTGAATTCGAGATACATTATATCTAGTGATGTTGAACGAGTCTCAGGAGAAGTCGAGATCACGGAATCCGAATTTGAACTTAAATATGCGGATAAACTTTTTGATGAAATGCCAGTGGCTGTTTCCTTGAACGTTAAACATATTGACATTGTTGATGATGTTGATGTTGATTTACCGACGCATTTGGAGGGGATGTCTTTGGGCCTGTCAGCAAAGGTTCCTGTTCCGTTTATGGATTTGGATTATTATTTTATTGGATTGGATATTTTTCCTTCGATGTATACAGATGATATGGGATGGGAGGATAGCGCATTTCGTATCCCGGTTCAAGCGTATGTGATCTACAAAGAGAGTGATGATTTCATTGTTGTTGCCGGCCTTTCGATCCGACCGGATTATGATCAGCAGGTTCTCCCGATTATTGGATTCATTTATAAGCCGAATGATCGTTTGACTTTTAATTTAACTTCAAAAGATCCTAAAATCTTGTATGAACTAGATGATAATTTGACTGCGTTTGCTGAATTTGATTATGTAAATGAGGAATATGAAGTGACACGTGCCAGTCAGGACGGGGTTGTGTTGAAGCATCGCGAGTCGAGTATGGGCTTTGGGTTGCAGTACCTTGTTGATGATACGGTGGAAGCTTCTGCTTCTGTGGGGTCAGTGTTTGCAAGACGCCTCGAATATCGCGATGGGGTTGGAAAGGTGGAGCCGGAAGCCGGGATTTATCTAAAGGCACAGGTTTCCTATAAGTTTTAATATTTGTTTCTATATGAAATTCTATAAAGCCCTGTTTTTTTATCGGACAGGGCTTTTCCTATGTGTGGTATAATATGATGTTGATTTATGGAGAAGCCGATGGCTCTAAAAATTAAGCGTCCTATGGGCGTTACCATATTTGGTGTCCTGATAATTTTTTTGGGAGGGATTGCTTCTTTGGCCCTTTTTTTTCAAATTATTGATTCGATTCGTTTTTATGGTTTCTCATCTTTAATGATTGATAGTGTCCCTGCTTTATTTGGCTTTTTGACGTATGGAGTAACACCCATTTTGTTCTATGTTACCGGACTGGGACTGCTTTTGCTTCGTAAATGGGCTTTAAAGAATGTTCTCCTGTATGTTCCCGTATTTTCTGGATTATTTTTTGCCACGGAAGCATATAAAGTGGCTTTAAACAATATATATTTGGAATCTCAGTCTGTATATACTATTTTACAGGAGAATCCAGATATCGTAAGTGATGCTATTGTCCGGTATTTGTTATTTGTCCTGCCGATTTTTATGTATTTTCGGAGACTTTCTATCCGGGAATATTTCACCCTCTTGAGTAAGCCGGGAAATGAGGTCAAGCTGCTTCTTGGCGACAGCGAGAATTAAGAAAGCGCTTTCCTGATACCCCCCTAACCCCTTTGTTTTTCATATTTTATATATGTTACACTTACTATAGATACCTTAATGAATTATTTGCTGAGTGCTTTGCAAGTTGTTTGTTTTCTTTAGTTTGTGGCAGATTAAGCTTTGGGGTGATGATGGATTTAATGATTTTCAATAAAAGAAAAAAATTCTTTATTATTCTGGTCACTTTTTTTCTCTCGATAATCTGCGGGGGAAATGTTCTGGCGATAATAACCCCGCATCCGATACAGATGTACGAGCGAGGTGTTTTTTATCTTGAAAAGTATCAGGGTGATTCAAATGACCTTCTAAAAGCTGAAGAGACTTTTGTTGATCTTATTGAAGAATATCCAGAATCGCCGCTGGGTTATTTAGGGATGAGCCGGACGTACATTATAGATGCCTATCTTTATCATGATCGGTATGACATGCTTATTCTGCGAGACCACGCGTTACCCTTTGCGGTGAAGGCTTTGGAGTTTGGGTCGTCTTTAAGAGAAGTTCATGAAATTTATTCATTTTTAGAAGGCGTTTTTGAAAAACATCATCGCAGATTAAAGGAGGTCCAGAACCATTTATCCGCGGATAGTGAGGATACAGAGATTAATTTTGGAATCGCAAACTTTATGAATGAGCAGTCGGATGTAACGTCGGCGTTGAAATATTATGCCCGCGCATTAAATCAGGTATCAGAAAGTCATCTTAAGGAAAAAATACTCAAACGTATTGCGTTAATTTATCTTACAGAATTGCAAGATCCCAAGATGGCGGCAGGGTATTATCAACAAATTTTAGAAATCAAGGCAGACTTGCCCGAAGTGCATGAATATTTAGGCCTTGCTTTGTTGATGATGGAAAAATACAATTTGGCCGTTGAGCATTTAGAAAAAGCCTTGAATTCTGTAGATTCTCCAATGACGCGATACTATTTGGCGCAAGCTCAGGGATGCCGCTTAGAGGAAGGCGGGTTGTTGGCGCAAGCTATTGTCGAATTTGAAAAGACAAATGAATATCGGAGTTATAATAGTTTTTTGCATTATAAGCTGGGGAATCTTTATTTTCAGACGAAAAAGTTTGATAAAGCTTACAAACACTTTCGAAATGTTATTGATTTGCGTCCCGATGAATCCAAGGCATACTATTTTGCTGGTCGGGCGGCCCATTCTTTGGGCAAGAAAGCTATGGCGTTAGACTACTATGAGCAATATCTTAAGTTAAAAACGGATGGACAGGAAGCAGACTGGATTCGAGAAAATATATCCGAAGTCTCCCATCGTTTAGAGTGATATTTGATTTTTTTGTTATTCAGGTATAAAATAAGGTTATTGTACGTTATCGATTGTCCATTTTTGATGGCTGCTGATATTCGGAGGATTCATGGGAAGCACTCGGCATAAAAAACTTCACGTCATTATCATCGAAAATAATCAATTAGATTCTAAAATGCTTCAGGGCATGTTGTCAAAGTCCCTGTATGGATCTTTTCGGATAGAAACTGTAAGCACTTTAGCGCTTGCTTTTCAAGTTTTAGCAAAAAATCATTTTGATGTGGTTCTTTTGGACCTTAATCTGAAAGACAGCAAAGGACTGGTGACGTTACAGAAAGTTGCGGAGCATTTTCCGCGCTTGCCGATCGTTGTTAATACGGGAGCCTACGAGGATGATATAGGATTAAAGGCCGTTACCAGCGGGGCGCAGGATTATTTAATCAAGGGACAGTATCTCCCGTATGGTTTGAGCAAGTCACTTTATTATGCTGTTGAACGAAAGAAAGCTGAGTTGGAAGTCGCGGCGGCTTATGAACGCCTAAAAGAGACTCAGGCGCAATTAATCCAAATTGAAAAGATGAATATTGTCGGTGGTGTCGCCAGTGGTGTTGCGCATGAAGTTAAAAATCCACTCGCAACAATTATTTATGGCGCAGAGTATCTGGAGTCTGTCTTAGGCGATAGTATAGAGAATGATAATATTGGTTCCACATTATCATCGATCATAAAAGCTGCTAATAAAGCGAATAGTATTATTCGGGATCTGCTGGATTTTGCCGGGCTTTCAGTTATGCCTAAAAAGAATGAGGATGTTAACAGTGTCGTAGATCAATCCCTTGTGTTTACGAACCATCAATGTGTGAAATACGGGATTAAAGTTCTTAAAAAGTATGCTAACGACCTTCCCAGAATTAAAGTTGAAAAGAATCGTGTTGAACAGGTTATTGTTGATCTTGTCTTAAATTCGATCCACGCGATGAGAGAGGGAGGGACATTAACTATTTCAACGTCACTGCATAAATATTCAAAACACTATGTCGGGGTTGATGGGCAATCTGTTAATAATTTAAATGTTGGAGACCCGATTATTGTTGTTGATATCGATGATACAGGGGACGGAATCAAAGAGGAAAATTTAGCTAAAATTTTTGACCCATTTTTTACAACCCGCAGGGCGGCAGGTGGGGTTGGCCTTGGCTTGTCAATCGCGCGGACCATTATGAATAGCCATCACGGCTTGCTGCATCTTGGTAATTTAGACTCTGGTCATGGCGCGCGTGCCCGTTTAATTTTCAAGGCTTGATACGCCAAAATGCGAGCCGCAATCTATCCGATTTTTATTCAATTTTCGTGACCAATTTCTTTTAGGTTCGCCTTGAACTTCCAAAAAGGTAATGGTATAATCAATCCACAGTTGAAAGCTATTTTGAGAATTTTGTAATAGCATCCTTCCTGGTTATATTAATCTGCTAACTGACAATATAATGCGCTTAAAGATTATTTTAGTTTTTTTCGTTTTTTGTGGCTTTTCCGGGGTTCAGGATGGGCACGCGGGAAAAGCACAGTATTATTCTTCGTATCACAATGATTATGGCATCCAGCTTTTTGAAAGAGAAAAGCTGAATCTTGCGGCTGACCGGTTTCTTCGGTCTCTTCTTTTAAATCCAACCAATGATACAGCCAAAGAATATCTCAAAAAAATTATTCAAAAAGATTTTTCTATGGAAAAATATACACGTAATCAACTTTTGCGATTCTTGAATCTTATTGAATATTATCAGTTTCTCCATGCACGCATTGACGCTGTATATATTAATAATCAAAAGTTTCTGAGTTTCATTCTGCGGGATAGCCTGGAGAATAAAGATATCCGGCAGATTGCACGGAGTTTACAGGATGAGTTTACGAAGGAGGCTTGCCAGAAAAGGACATTTTTGTTGCGTTTTGATACGCAAATTTTGAATGGTGATGTGGATTTGACAAGTGTTAATCAAGAGATTTCTGACAAGAGGGAGAACATGAATGCCTTCCTGGATTATCTCCAGGAGGTAAATACGCGTTTGCGTGCTCTTAAGCTTCGTGTGGTAAAAAAGAAGCATGCCCGCACAATGATTTTGAAAAATTATGCGTTAAAAGAAAAACTCAACAAGGTTCAATCACAAATGAAACAAAAAGAGGAGATGCTTTCACAACAAGAAAAGAATAATTTTGATTTTCATGAACAACTAACGGCGGTTCAGATGGGCTATGAATCTCTACAGGCAAAGCGGGCAGATACAGATAAATATATTGTCGATTTGAAACGGGATATGGCGGGGATGTCGCTTGAATTGTTTGAGAAAAACAAGATTATTGATGATCAAAAAGAACAAATCAGCACTCTTGAAACAGCTTTTTTGGAAGCCAGGGAACGTTTTAATTTAGTGCAGCGGATTATTCAAGAAAAAGATGCACGGATTTCGGTGCTTGAAACAGAGATGAAGATTAACAGTGAGAGTGTCGCTTCATCGGTTGACTCGGATATCGATAGTTTACATGATTTAAAGGCCGAACTCGAAGAATTGCAAGTTGATTTGGAGCGGCAATCTGTATCAAGTTTCGAGAAGATTGTTGCGTTGGAACAGAAAGTTTATGCGTTGACGGAGAAACATGTGGCGACACAAAAAGAAGTTGTTCAGAAAAATTATCAGATCAAAGGATTAAAGGAAATTGTTTCAAAAAATGCAACAAAATTGTTAAAGTATAAAAAAGTTTTTTCTTCGAAAGATCAGAAACTTATGGAACTAAACGGTATTGTTGAGATTTATCAAGGCAAATTGGCAGATGTTTATTCTGCTTTGAAGGAAAGAAACTACGAACTGCGATCCCTTGAACAAAAGATGGATAATCTTCTTCATTTAGGCAATCCCGAAGAAAGACAGCCTCAAAAAGATTCTGTTGAACCAACCCAAGCCGATGAAATTGAATTGTTGACGGATTCGGTTGTTCCTGAGGGTGAACTTGATCCGGCCCTGTGGCGAAAGTTTGGAAAAACAAGTCGATAGCAGATATTGTTAATCATCCGATATTTTACGAATCTCATGAAAAAAGCATTTTTCATTCTATTCCTTTGTTTGTTTTTTCTGCAAGATTTTTCTTCGCAGTGTTCCGCGAATAGCCTTAGCAGTTCCGTTGTTAAAGTTTTTGTTACATCGAACAGAATGGATTATTACCGGCCATGGCAGGCACGGGGAAGTAGTTCAACCACGGGTTCAGGATGTGTTGTCGAGGGTAACCGTATTCTGACTAATGCCCATGTTGTTGATGATTACACTTTTATCCAGGTGCGCAAGGAATCTGATCCCAAAAAATATACGGCAAAAGTTGAGGCGATGGGACATGATTGTGATTTAGCTGTACTTTCAGTTGAAGATCCTGAATTCTTTGAAGATTTGACGCCATTGAATTTTGGAGAGCTTCCTCAATTGCAAGAAACAGTTGCTGTTGTGGGGTTCCCTTTTGGCGGAGATAAAATATCGATTACAAAAGGAGTTGTTTCTCGTATAGAAGTGATCTCGTATACACAAAGTGCGAGGAAATTGTTAGCTGTGCAGATTGATGCTGCTATTAATCCAGGGAATAGCGGAGGGCCGGTTTTTCTGGATGGTAAATTGGTTGGAGTAGCGATGCAGTTGGTGCAGAGCAGTCAGAATATTGGATATATGATACCCGTTCCAATTATTAAGCATTTTTTGAAGGATTTGATAGATAAGAAATATGACGGATTTCCGACTCTGGGTGTGGATTTTCGCAATACAGAGAGTAAAACATTGCGAAGTTATTACAGAATAAATGATCAAGACGGCGGGGTCTTGATCACAAGAGTTCTTCCTCACTCACCAGCGCACGGCATTATTAAGGAAGGGGACATTTTGCTTCGGGTTGATGATACCCCCGTGGGTATTGATGGGACGTTTGAATTCCAGGATGACCAGCGGTTGTCGATGTCCTATCTTATCAGTCGTAAACAAATGGGAGATCAGATTGTTTTTCAGTTGAGTCGTGAAGGGGAGGTCCTGACGAAGGAAGTAAAATTTAAATCTTTTCCCGGACTTGTCCCTGTTCCTCGGCATTTCAAGAAGCCATCGTATTATATTTACGGAGGGTTTGTTTTTACCATTTTAAGTTCTGATTTGTTGAGGTCATGGGGAAAAAATTGGTGGGCAAAAGCCCCTTTGGATTTTTTGCATTATTTGGCAGGGACAGGGCGGCTCAATCTTGATGCAAAAAAAGAAATAGTTGTTTTGTTAGAAGTTTTGCCCGATGACCTTAATGTCGGGTATCATAGTTATCACAATATGGTTATCACAAAAGTAAATGGCCAGGCTGTGGAATCATTCAAGGATTTTATTGTGGGATTGGAAAGCAACAAAGATCCGTATACAATTATTCAGACAGATCATCAATTAAAAATTATTTTGGATAACCAAAAGGCCCAAAATACAACACAACTAATTTTAGAGCGCAATCATATTCCGCAGCAGTCTTCTGATGATGTCGCTGCATGGATAAGTCAAAAAATCTCGCCTTAATCCCATTTTTAATCTTTCATACAGGAAATTGCATGACAATAAAAATAAAACAGCAAGATTTTGTAGAGGACGTCAAGTTATGCTTTAAAGGTTTTTGTATGGGGGGGGCAAATGTTATTCCCGGTGTTTCAGGGGGGACGATTGCTTTCTTGTTTGGAATTTATGAAGAATTGATCAACGCGATTAAAAAGTTTGATTTGCAGCTTGTGCGCTATTTGTGTTCCTTTCAATTTAAAAAAGCGTTTGAATATATCCCCTGTCGTTTTCTGGGGGCGCTTGGTGGCGGTGTCCTTTTGGCAATCGCAATACTTTGTCCATTTCTTAAATGGGCTTTCCAATATCACCCTGTTTTATTAAATGCTTTCTTTTTTGGTCTTATTCTTGCAACAGCTCCGATTATTGCTCGAATTCTAAAATGGACGCCTAAATTGATTCTCCTTGGTGTTGTTGTGACTATAGGGATGTATGGTTTTGTCGGGATGGTTCCTGTCTCAACTCCAGACGCAGCATGGTTTATTTTTTTGTGTGGGGCCTTGGCAATTGCCACGATGATTTTGCCGGGTATTTCAGGATCTTTTGTTTTACTCCTGTTGGGGAAGTATCATTATATCGTAGAGGCGGTTAATGATCTTAACTTGTTTGTGCTAGGAGTATTTGCTGTGGGATGTGTTTTTGGAATATTGTTGTTTGTCCGTTTGTTGAGCTGGCTGCTAACGCGGTATCACGATATTACAGTTGTTGTTTTAACAGGTTTGATTATAGGCTCTTTGCGTAAGGTTTGGCCGTGGAAAGCAACTCTTCGAACGATAACAACTGTTAAGGGAAAAGTGGTACCGATAGAGCAGGTCAACATCCTGCCACACCAAATTAATTTTGAATTTGGACTTGCTGTTGCGTTATGTCTTTTAGGGTTTGCTATGGCTTTTTCACTAAGCTCGACCACTCCGAAGAAACTCGTTCAATAAATCTATTCCGGCATCAATGCCGGAATTTACAGCAGACTGTGCGGCGGGGGGCAGCGGGGCAAAAGGACTTGTGGCACCAATAATGTCAGTGATATAAAAAAGTGCTATAGCTTTTTTGCCTGTATGTGCTGCGGCTTGAAAGAAAGCTGAACATTCCATGTCAACAATATCGATATTTGTTTGAATAAGGTGTTTTTGATAATTTGGTT
>JAGLHE010000232.1 GCA_023143685.1 Candidatus Omnitrophota bacterium | reverse complement strand
GTTTAATTTGAGTTTCACTTTAAATTTTTCAATAGCCTCATTCTTCTTGGATTCAAACGCCGGAACTAAAAAAGGCTTTGCTGCCATAAATTTTGTCCCAAACTCAGAAAAGAACCAATAAAAAGCATTTCTATTTTTTTGCCCTTCCCTTCTTCCTGTCCGGACACCAATGATATAAACCTCTTTAAATTTATTCCCTTTTTCTCTTGTACGCTTAACATAAATTGATTTTTTTGCAAGGCGGCCTGTAAGAAAAGGCGCGCGCGCAATTGCATCTTTTTTAATAACTTGAGCACCAGTATTCAATGCTGATCTAAGCGCCCTGCGCGCGACTTTTTCACCTAACCCTCGAAGTTCTCGATCTAATTCTTTCAGTCCATCAACCCTTACACTTAAAGTATCAGCCATTTGTCACACCCTCCGAACACATCAACTGCATTTCAACATGTTTTTCTTTTGGATCAATAACACTATCAATATCTAAAATTCTATCCCCATATAAAACGCGCATTCCGGACGTCACACCACTTAAATATCTTATCCTGACCCTTATGGTGATTTCAGCTTGAATTTGCTGCTGTGCCCAAAACTCGCGCCCTTGCAAAGGCTCTACAGCAGCCCACACAGTTTGAACCGCAGTCCAAGTGTTCTGCGGTTCTCCCAATGTATTAGCCGGCGGCGCATCTGCCACTAATTGTTGAATTGTTATTCTTTTATTAAGACGGCCCGCAAACATTATATCCCCATTCCAAGGCGATACACTGAGACAAGCCTTTCAATTGTAGGATTTGCTGTTAATGTATGAGTAGTCTGTGCTTCTCTGTTTTCATAAAGATCACCGATCTGCATCAACATAGCCAATCTTATTGAAGAAGGTAAAGCTGTAGAAAGAAGAGGACTGTTACCAGGATCACTATATCCAGTAGTATATCTTACCCGGACTGAATTAGCCACATCTAAAGATACCGGCCAAGCTGAAACAGGAACAACCTCACCCGGCTCTGAATCAACTGAAGAGTAAAAATCAGTTCCAACAACTAAAGTTTGTTCATCATTATTAGTGTCGAGATATTTAACTGATGTGACACTGATCACAGGAGGAAAAAGCTTTATTTCTTGTCTTCCTATTGTTGGAAACGCGCCTAAAATAGTCTCAAGTGTTTGGATCCCAATAGAACGCTGCAAGTATTCTTCACACCATAATCTGGCTGCCGTGATCATATTTTGAATTTCCGTTGTCTCTTCATCAGGAAAATCAATTCTCAAAAAATCCGCGACTTCCGAAACAGTGAGAATTTCTTCAGGTTGTGTAATAATTTTTATTGACATAATACATCCTCAAGATTAACTTTTTTAAAACAATTAAGCGCGGTTGTACGTGTGGCATTGACAACATCAACACCCGCAGCGTACAAGTCCCGCGCTAAAGAATCAAAATTTTTCACCCATCTACTATATGGAGAATTTCTATTCAAATAACCCGGATGATTTCCATGCCAGTGACTTTCTCCATCTACTTCCATCATATCCATACCAAGAAGAATAATTTTCGAAGCCCCTAATAAATATACAAGATTTATGGCTTGATATCCCCCATTTTCACCAGTATGAATAATTTTTTCTTTTCCAAGACCAGGCAACCCTTTTGCCTCGATATAAGACAAATTATATCTAGCTGAAGAATCAAGATCTTGAGTCCAACAATTACCTGTAAAAGAGCACTTAACCTCATCAATATATTCATCCCACCAAGGACCATCACATGCATATAAAACATCAGCCCATAAAGCACGACGAAATGTAGTGTTAATTACTATGACATTTTTTGTTTTTTCCTCACCCGGCGGCTGACAACCTTTTTCTTTCCAGATTTTGACTTTTTCACAGTCTTTTTCTTTAAGGCTGTTCCCGCTGGCGATAACAATCCATGTTCCTGTCGATTGCCTGCGGGACAAGAAAAATCCGCTGAATTTTTCCCATCCTTGTCTGGGATTTTTTTACTTTTTGGAGAAACCTGAGACTTCAGCAACTTTGCGAATCCATGAGAAACAAACACTTGAGCTTGATAATCACTTACATCAAGAATACGCCCAGAATCTACATTCCCATACTCTGCACTAATGAAAAATTTTATCGCCTGAACTCTTTTCATGATAACCTCAAAAATACCGGAGTCAAAAGACTCCGGTATTTTGTTTTGTTTTTTATTAATAAAATTACAACGTTAACGATCCATAACGCGTGGCTGCCGGAACGTATCCTGCTAATGCCGTACGTTTTTCTGCGCGAATTGTGATTAAATTCTTCTGGAAATTCGTATCATCACTTTCGCTCATTAGAACTGTTGTTTCTTGACGCAACCAATATTGATAAGCAATATTAAAATCTGCAATCAATACTTTCCCGGCTGTCATACTATTTGTAACAATAACTGGTAAACCCCAAAGAAATGGGCCTAAAGCAGATCTTGGATCACCAATAATATAAAGACTATTTGAATCTTTTAATCTTTCAATATTTCCCCAATCTGTAGGATTCAAAACAATAGCAGACGCCTGATAATCCGCGCTGTCTATCAAATATTTCACCCTATTGATTGTATCCAAGGCTGTATCACCACTAATAGGTGTAAATGCTGTGAAATTGGGAGAAATTATCATACCGGTTAAATTCTGTCCAACACCATCACCAGAAATCAACTGTTGATCTTCACGTTGATCAACACCATATCTCAGGCGTGTATCGATATAAGACATTAATGCCGGGGCATCATCTCGAATCTGTGTTGTAACTTTCAACCAATGAGCTATCGTAACAATTGGTGTATTTGCTAATTCAAAAGTCGCCACACTCTCTGGTTTCGTTGCACCTTCAGCTGTCTCTGCCGCGTTGTTTGTGAAAAGTAATTCTCGCGTAAATTCAACCAAATTACTTGTCGTATTTCCCTGAGGAATAATATCACGCACACGTAACCGACGAAAAGCCCCTGGAATAATCCCAGGAATACGCTGTGTCTGAACAATTGTATCATTGTTTGCTGCAGGCGATCCATCTTGACCGGAAATCGTATTGTTCTGAATATTAATCTTGAACGCATTGTTTTTTCCAGCAGCAAAATCTTTATACTCACCACTTTCAACAACTAATGTACCCAAAGATTTTGGCTCTAACCTCCCAGACACAACACCTTTGACAAGTTTTTGCTCAGCATCAACGATTCGAGAAGCAAGATCAGAAACTTGATTCGCAATTTTTTCAGCAGAATCAATAGCAGCTTTGATTTCCGCTGAATTTTCATTAACACTTTCCTCTTGCGTTTTGATTAAATCTTTGACTGATTTATCAGCATCCGTTTGAGCCTTTTTAAAATTCTCAAACCCTTCTTTTAGTTCTTTTAAAATTGCTTCCATTTTTTGCTCCTCTTTAATGGTTTACCTAATGATTACTTCTTTTTAAGAATCATTAATAATTCTTGAATTTGGCCTTTTATGGAATCAGGATCACCCGTGACTCCATCGGCTGCATCACGCTCACCGATTGCTACTTTAAAAATATTTTCCCTCTCTTTTCTCGAAAACCCATTTTTCCCGAGTGCTGCCTCAATTGTGCGTCTAGCTTCTGCCTTTGTTTTTTTGTCTTTATCCGCCTTATCAACTGATTTTGCCGGCAATACTCGATCTGCAAAGCCTTTCTCTACAGCTTCTTTACCATTTAACCATGTATCATTATCAAGCATTTCAACAATTTCATCCCTCTCCAACCCTGTCCGAGCCTCGAAAACATCAGCCAATGCACCATCAAAACTTTCAAAATCATCAGCTGCTTGTCTCAATTCAGCCTTATTACCACAAAGACAACCCCAAACATTATGAATCATCACAAAACCAATCTTTGAAATCAAAATTTCATCACCAGCCATCGCGATAACTGCTGCAGCTGACGCTGCCATACCCGGAATTTTAACAGTCACTTTTCCTGGATGATCCGAAAGTAAATTGTAAATTGTAGCACCCTCAAAAAAGCTTCCCCCAGGTGAATTAATAGAAACAACCACATCTTTATCTTCAGCAGCTTCAAGCAATGCAGCCATTTTTTTTGCTGTAAATCCTTCATTAAAAAAACCTGCCCCAATTGGTTCATAAATTGTAATCGTATCAATAGTGTCATCTTTTGCTTTAAGATCTTCCTGCCATCGCGAAAAAATTTCTTTTTCCAGCCGGTTTTCAATATTAGAAAAATTTAAAGTATTCAATACTGGGAGTTTTTTGAGTTTCATGATTTTATCTCCTTAATAGGAACGATTTGTTGTTGAATTCTTAGCACATCACCACCTGGCATGTCAACCAATCCTTCCTGCCTACGACATTCATTAATAGTTTTAACACCCGAATTAATCGCTACCTTATAACCTTCATATCTTGTTTTTTCATCCCCTCTTAAAAGCTGATCAAAATCAAAGACAGCAACAATCTTACCTCTCTCAGTAACTGTTAAAAGCCTATTCACGATACTTGTTTCAAGACGTTCAAGATATGGCCTGAGACCCAACTTGTAAAATCCAGTAATAATTTGACCTATACCGGATCCCCACACAGTTGTCGCAGTTGTATCATTAATTAAAACTGAAGGAACACCATAAAACCTTGCAATATCTTCAGTTTGAAATCTTCTTGTTTCTAAAAACTGAACATCTTTGGGATTCATGGAAGTTGGTTGATATTTTGCACCTGCTTCTAAAATTTTTAATGCATCATCACCACCTGTCACTAAATCAGCAAAGTTTTTTCTTATCTCATCACGCTGACCTTTCTTTAAAATTTTATCAATCATTAAAACACCAGATTGTTTAAAATTATTGTTCGCCATACTATTAACACGATCATCATGGCTCACTTGTATACCAATACTATTTCTAGCATAAGCCAAAGGTGATAACCCAACAACTCCATTACCAAATAATTTATTGTGCCACATCTTATCTTCTGGCAATTCTTCATTAGGCCCGCGACCAGAACTATATTTATAATTTATATTTCCACTATCAGACAATGCCACAGAAACTTGTGGCGACATATAAGGAAGTAATGAGATTATATCTCCATTCTTCGCACGATCTATACGATGATAAGAATTCCCATGAAAAGCATATTGATACATTAAAGTTTCAAAAAATTCAACATTAGTTTGATATCTATTCGGCTTCTTTGTTAATAAATGTTGTAAAGGATGATCATGGATTTGCTTTCTTATCCCTCCCCGACTTTGCTCATAAAAATTTAATGGAAGACCAGCAACTGTTTCAGACAACAATCGAATACAAGCAAAAACCGCAGAAATTTGCATCGCTGTATCTGGATTAACTGACCTGTTTGTTAACTTTCCTGATGTTGGCTCAACTGTTTGTATCCCCGGAGTCCGATTAGAAGCACCCCACCCAAACACCGACCAAATACTTGACCAAAGACTATTTGCCAATATTGCCTCCTATAAAAAAAAGACACTTTTGCATACGTCTGCATAAAGTGTCCCAATAATTAGTTAGCGGAACGATTTGATTGAATATGAATGACTTAATTGAGTTTATTGGATTATTTGCAATATGTCAAGAATTATGTTTAGTTTAATGTGATGGGATTTGAAATAAAGTCATCAAGCTCATCGTCTTCTTCCAATGGAAGAATCCCGCGAATGGCCATTAATAACGCCGTCATATCATCAATTTTATCAGCACTTTTCTTTTTATCAGGCGCCATATTCATATTTTGATCATATCTTGGGACTAAATTTGAAGCACACCAAGTCAAGACTGGATCACCGCCATGACGAAAACGACCCGAGATATATGCCTCTTCAAAATATTTCATCGGAGGATGATAAGATTTTGGACCTTGAATAAATGGAACCATCTCAATATCTTGATTTGATAATTTACTAGCCAATTGCGCTGAATTCCAAGTGTCGTAAGAAATATTTATAAGATTAAACTTCTCATCGACATCAATAATCTTATCATAAACCGTATCGTAATCGGTGACTTCTCCGGGTGTTTCTATGATATCTCCTGAACCAACCCATGACGAATAAGGAACAAGATTTCTTTTTTTTCGAAGTTCAACTGTCGTTTCCGGTACCCACCGCCATCCATGAGTATAAATAATATTATTGACAAACCACACAAGCCTAAAAGAAGTGAGATCGCGAGTACTAGCCAAATCTAAAGCACCATAGCATGGTTCATCTTTTAAGAAATCAAGATCCACCTTCCCTTTGCAAGTTTTCCATTTATGTAAATCGATCCAACCTGCAACAGTAGAACTTTGACGATTAACCCTTTTAATCAAAAATTCAGCATGTCGCCCCGGCATTTCTTTTGCATCTTTGGCCGCTTTCTCGATAGTTTTAAAAAGAATCTCATTTTCTTCCAATAACGGATTTGCCTTGATCCACACTTTTGGATCAAACTCATCATCTTTTTCATCAATACAATAATATATCGTTAGAAAATGATCAGCTTCAACGACACCCTGTAAAACATTTTTAGAAAATTGCCGTAGTTCCGGCCAGGGACCAGGTGTTTCATATCCCTCAGTTGTTGTATAAAGAAAAAGAGGATTTTTTCTCGCACCGGCCGCAGATTGAATAACATTCAAAAGATCATGTGTTCTATGCGCATGAATCTCATCTAGAATACTACAGGAAGGATTAAGTCCATCTTGTGTTGAAGCCTTTGCATTAATAGCTTTCATTAATCCACCATTACTATAACAAGCGACTGCTCTCGTAAAAGCTTTTAAATCAAATGCACACTGTAAATCTGGTGTTTTTTCAACCATACGCTTTGCGATATTAAAAACAATTCGAGCCTGATCACCCGTTGTCGCTGCGGAAATACTTTGAGGGCCGTTTTCATTTTCCATCGTCAAGCAATACAACCCGACACAAGCGGCCAAAGTACTCTTTGCGTTTTTACGCGCGACAGCAAAAAGCACAGACGAAAATCTTCTTGATCCATCAAGATTTCTAAAACCAAAAAGATTGACTAAAAAAAATACCTGGAAATCAGCTAATTCAATATTAACTGAATCCCAGGTCCCTTCGACATGTGGAAGATTTGAAATAAAATCGCAAGCATTTGCGGCTTCATCTTCATTAAAAATAAAGGGCGAGTCTTTTTCGCCCGCCCTCTTTAGATCTTCAAGATATCTTTTACACGCCAACCTAATCCATTTACCATACTTATCCTTACTCTTTTTATTACTTGCGGCGCTTGCGTATCTTTTCGCTTTTTTTGTCCATTCGTTCATCTTTTATTTTTTTTAATTTTTCGAAAGCGTTAACTTTTCTCTTCGTAATTGAACTATCATCCAAGTCTAATCTTAATCGAGCTGCCGGTGTCATTCCTAATTGTGCAGCATATGTTACAGTGTCTTTCTGCGCGCGACGACTTATAATAACCAAGGGATTGATTGATCTTCCGTTATCTGTTTCTAATATTAATCCTGTGGATCCTTCTTCCTTTGCTAATTTCTGAATCTCTTTTTCTACAGTAATCCATCTGCAATAACTACAACAAAACGCGGATAATATTGGGCCATCAACTTCTTCTAATATATTTAACGATCCTAGAAGTTTAATTGTATCTTTCCACACCTTTTTCTCTTCTTTTGATAAATGCTTCGGCCTTTGTGGTGCGATTATTTCAAAATCATTATTACCTAGATTTTCCTTAGTCACAGGAAGATTGCCAGACAATACTTTCCTGAAATCCTTTTCTGGCATTGGCCCGCGCTTCCCCATAATTATAACCCCTCAACACTGTTTTTCTGTTTTCCCATTTTTGTAAAACCCCCTTTCGCAAAAAAATGGCTGGGCGTTCGGTTTCCGATAATCCTTCAAAAGA
>JAGLHE010000231.1 GCA_023143685.1 Candidatus Omnitrophota bacterium | reverse complement strand
CTTGCCATAATTTCACCTTGCCTTTTTCTTACTCGATACGAGTTTGAGTTTTAAGTACTTACAGAGGATATCAGCGGTTTTCATGCTACAACTTCCACCGCTTACGATCCGACAAAGTACAGCTTCGTCAATGCCGGTTTCCTTGCTTATCTGATAGCGGGTCTTGCCTGATTTGTTAATTGCCTTTGTTATACCTTCAATAATCATCATAATTACAATATACCCTATGCTTGTTATTATGTCAAGTAGTAAAACTATTTTCTTTACAAACAAAATATCCTGCTGTAAAGCCACTGATTATAAGTTATTCTATCATTTTGCCGAGTTCTGGCAGGGGCATACAATCTTTCACATTCAGCTATATAAAAAATCAAATCCATATAAGATTTATGTTGCCTTTTTGAGAATAGTTTTTCGTGATTTATAAAACACGCATTTAAACAATTCAATCCAGCCCAAAAGTCCTGATCTGGTCTTTGTCCGCTTTGCACCGTTTGCCATAAAGTGCATAGCGTTTCTTTAACAACAACCTTTTGGCTTTTTATATCATCTTGTTTTTTTTGATTTTGTAGTCATACCACAATACTGAAATTTTTCACGCAGATTGGGAAGGTCGGTTTAGGCCCATTTTCCAGTGGTTCAGGTGGTTCAGGTTTTTTGCACATCCCTTTATATATATATTAATATGTGTATATTTCATTTTATCATTTCTTAAAGAACTCAAATAGACTGGAACCACTTGAACCATATAGAAAAAAGAGTCTTTATTTTAATGAAAACAAGCATTATTGGTTCAACTCTAACTTGCACCAGACCCAATCCAACATTGAACCATAACACAAAAACACATAAAACCAACTTCAATCCTACTTGCTTTTCAGCACTGGTTCAACTTCTGGCTCAACTTTGGTTCAGAACAACTTGAGACAGAAATAATTAAAAACACAATCCTTTAGCAGCATTCCTGTACTTTTCTTTTATGTCCGGGTGTATGTCAATTCCCTTATAGCACCGGATTCTATCTCCAGCCAGGTGCATATTTTCTAATGAACAGTTTTTTCTTAATTCATTCGTAACCGCTTTTACACCATACCTCTCAATTGTCATTTCATAAGCTTTTTTGCTCATACGTTTGTTGTAATCCTCCGTCTTTATGCTGGATGTTGCAAATGCGTTCTTAAAACTTTGACGGTTTTTGGATTTCCTTCCCTGATCTTGACACCAAAGGCAATAATACAAATATAGCCAATCTTTGGGGATATAACACTCCGAATCCTGAATGCAGAAATCATCGGCGAATCCCTTAAATGGATTTGATAATCTTTCAAAATTTCTACGAATAGATATGCTTTTCGGATGCTCTGGTATAACTCCCTCAGAAGCCGCTAATACTTTATTAAAAATGCCTGGCAGTTCTTCTGCTATAACCTTATTTTCAAAACTCGGGTCTTCTTTTCCAAAAAAACTGCCACTTGTTTTTAGGAAGTTAAGCCGTCCAGATAATGCCCCAGAAGAATCTCCAAGGTAGGGCAGTTCGTTGCATATTATCAATATATTAATCGGCAATTTATCTACTGAAATCATGGGCTTGTTTTTTCTGTTTATTATTATGCCATCTTCCCCCGATAAGGATTTTAATAATTCTGTTATTCTGTTTGCATCAGAAGAACGCCCGGATAATTTAGCGTCCCATGCAATTGCTAAACATTTTCCCAATAATGGCTCAAGCCCAAACCCGTTGGCTAAAGAATTCATAGAAACAGAAGTTGTATTGTTTGAACCGATCAATTCCTGGATGATGCGGCCAAGGGTTGATTTACCCGATCTGGTCTCGCCAAATAACATGAGCATCCGGTGAGATGATGTATCATGTAATACATATTTTTTCATCCAGCAGAGCAGATTGTTGTATGCTTCCATATCTGCATATTCCAAAAACCCGGCGATCTCATCCTCTTCTTTACATTTGAAGTATTGCCCCATCAGCAAATCAAACGTTGGACATTTCGCTGTTGGATCATAGTCATAGGGAAGATAGTTAAATGTAAAATATTCCGGGCTGTGCGGAAGCAGTATAGGATTTAAGCTATCGGTAATATCAAGAAGGCCATTTTTCATGGCAATTATTTTTCTGTTTTGAAAGTCTGAACTCAGACCGCAGGGAGCGATCATTGATTCATCAAACTTAACACCTGGTGCTGTATCCTTGAGCCAAACAGCTACGTTGCGAATATATGTTTCAGTTTTCATTGCTTTAGGTGCCTTTTTATAATCTTCAACACTTCTTCTTTTGCCCTCGAAATGTTCAATTTCATAAAATCTTTGCCATACTAAAACATTGCCGGAGATGAATTTTCTAATATCCGCTTCAATGTCAGATTTGTTTACTTTTTTATAATTACCATTTTCATAAATAACCCAGTCGTAGATAGGATGATACCTATATAGCTTTGAACCATTGAATTCGGTCCAAAGAATAAAGGCGGCGGCGGCAGCATCTTCATCTTGTTTGCTAAGTTTAACAATCCCATCCTGATCTATTGAAATGCCAAAATCATTCCTTAATTTTTTAGATGGGAAATTACATCCAAAAGTTTTTTTATGGTATTTATATGCGTTCTTAACAGTTCTTTTCAACTCCTCTGTGGATAATGGTGGCTGGTTATTCTCGTTCCATTTATCAAGTAAGCTAATAGCATCGTCCGGTTTAATGCCAAAATCATTTAAGCGGCAAGCAATATAATAGACAGATACATTTCGCTCAGATTCATTTACCTCTTTGCATTTATTAACATAACTCTCAGCGTTTTCAAGTAGCCATACATAATCTTGCTCTGAAATACTCACAGGCTTATCAGGCATTAAAACAGAAGGCTTAGGTGTCAGATTGCCCGGCAGACATTTTTCCATTGTCTCAAGTGAATACACAGCTTTTGGTGAATATTCGATCACCGAGGTTAAAATATCTCCCTTGTGGTTTTTGAATCCAGGCAGACGCATAATCCTTTCAAAATTGCACACTGCTTTGTCCGTATCCAGTGTAGCGATGAGTCGTTTTTGTAAATCCTTAAATTTGTGTTCGCTTGTAATCTCTGGAGTAACCTTCCAATACGCATGGATTCCATTCCCGGAATTTATCATCATAGATGGGCAGGGCACCCCGTTTGCTTTTATATGAGTCTTGACATGCCGCAGCATTTCTTGGTTGTAGGGAACTTTTTTGTCGTAATCGTCTGTGAAGTCGAAGTCAACAAATAGCCAACGTGCAAGAGCAACATTATCATCACCACTTCTATTCTTAGCTTTTCTTGGATTGGCTCCAATAAAGGCATTGTATCCCTGCCTATTCGAATCAGCAATTCCAACAATCGAATTCAAAAGGCTTTCGGGGGAACAATACTTCTTGAGAACTTTTCTTTTGCCTGTTTTATGAATAAATCTCAACTCAATGATATCATTTTCTTGAAACCCACAAGACAGGTACGTTTGAATGTTTTGTGTTATTTTTTCTTTTGATGTTCTAACTTTAGCCACAGCAGCACGCACCCCCTTCAAACGGGTCTATATATCTTTTTGTCAGCTTAGTTAATAAATTATGAAATCTTTTTTCATTATGAATTTGTATTTTGTTGATTTTTTTAGCATCCGACAAAAGCCTTTTTGTTTTTTTGGTGTCTTCGCCAAATTCGCTAAAGTGAGCAGCATCAGCAATGCCAGAAATGAATTCAAATAATGATGATTTGCTAATTTTGATAGGGCAATTAGTAGAATTTATTTCTGGAAGCAATTTTACAAAATAATCCAAAAAACCTAAATCAATTTCAAGTTCTGATATGCCCAGATAAATCTCATTTATAAGTTTCAAATGTTCTTTATCACAGGGATAAATAAGATTAGATTCAGACCTTGACAAAGGACTGTTAATGAATAACTCACGCCCTGCCCATCTAATATCCTTACGATCACCATATATACATATATGGATAATGAACTTTGCGGCTACATATCTTGCAAAAGGCTTTGAGAAAATTGGATAAGTTTTCATTTCAGTTTCCTTTGTTGTTTTGTAGAGCTTCCCATGTTGCACGGTCTGGTGCTCCTGCGGCTAACCAGTCAACACATTGTTGTGAATCCCACCTTACCGCACCGCCTATGCGGATAGGTGCGGGAATTTTGCCACTACTATTAAGCCGAAAGATTTGACGCTTACTCAAGCTGAGCCGTTGCCCAAATGTTTTTGCATCCCACAGTTGACAGGTTTGTTTTGTTTGTTCGGTAGCAGCCATTTTGCTGGCCTCCAATTGAGTTAATAAAACGAAATACAGTAACAATGGAAGTCAGTATAGCGGCGGAAAAAACGGAACGAATTGCAACTATTTAATTCCGTTATTTATTTTTGTGAAGTGGTCTTTTTTGAATATAAGCGAGGAGATATTTTTTTATTATTTCATTTTTTATTTTGGAGGTGCATTTAGTTCCGGTTGTTTTCAATTGTCTGGGTCATTGCAGGCTTTTCTTGCGATGTCATCAGACACATTAAATTTTTGGCCAATCTCCTTCCAACACAGCTTAGGATTTTGGTCTTTATATTTCGCTATCTCTTTATTTCTGCTTTTGACTTTAGGATCTTTTTTACGACCTCGTTTCTTAGGTTTTGGTTTCCTGTGTTCCTGCCCTGCTTCTGATGGCTCAACCCTTAACATAGCAACATCTTCAAGTATTTCTTTCCATTCCATTTTGAAATTTTCAAGTTCCTCAGTCAAACCATTGTAGTCGTCATAATATCTTTTATCGTTGATAACTGACCACATCCAAATATTTATGTCTTTTTTGAGTTCCCCAACTCGTTTCCTTAAAGGACCATCTCCTTTTTCTTTTGCTTTTTTAAATATTGGATTTATCGCAGTGAAGTATGCATCAATGATTTTATTTAAATAGTATCTGTCTTTTCCATAGCATCTTAAATAGCTTATCATTTTATCTGCAAGCACAATGGGGTCTGATGAGAATTTTTCGATTGTGCTTTGAAGTTCATTCTCTCGTCTTTTTCTTTCTTCCTTACGAGCGTCTATTCCTGCTTTATCAAGTGGGCGATTACAGAATATTATCTGTTCGTCTTGATTTTTAGCAGAAGAAGTGCTTTTCTCTTTTTTCACCATACTGTTATCCCTTTCTAATTGAGTGCCTGGCGGTGAAACAGCTAAAAGGAATAACAGTTCAAAAAGCCGAATCACCACCAAGCAATACGGGAGCTACCCGCAATCTCTAACTGAGGACCATTATACTGTTATTTGGTGAATATCAACAGTAAATATTACCAATAACGTCTTGACTCCTGCCCAAAAAGACCATAAAATGCAAATTGCTGCCAGAATTGACGCTTCTTGGCAGTATGCTCTTTAATATTGATTGTTTTTTGCACTAAACTTTAGTGTTCTGACTGAAACCGGCAAATTTCAATTTTCCAGAAACGCTTAATGTTGGTGCCCCTTTGCCTTTGGGCTTAAGGGGTATCACTTGCGTGTTCTGGATAAGGCCTTGCCGGGCCTCAGTCGGGCACAATGGTGGTACCCTTTTTTATTGTTCAGAAGTGGGAGCTGATTATGAAAGAGTTTGCAACGGCATTTATTTTTCTTTTAATTGGTATGACTGCTTACGGTGAAAGTGAGGAGTTCCATAAAATATTAGCTGAGGCAGAGGGGGGAAATCCTAAAGAACAATATAACCTTGCTTTTATTTACGAACATGTATACGAGATTTATGGGATTGAGCAGAATTACAAAGAGGCCATAAAATGGTACACAAAAGCCGCAGAGCAGGGATATTTACAATCGCAACTTGATCTTGCCGGGATGTATCGTACTGGCCGAGGTGTTAAGCAGGAGCAGAAAGAAGCAGTCAAATGGTATCGTAAGGCTGCTGAGCAGGGGCATGTAAATTCGCAACTTGTGCTCGCCTACTTTTTATGTAAAGGAGAAGGTGTTGATCAGAATTGCAAAGAAGCTGCCAAGTGGTATCGTAAAGGGGCCGAGCAAGGAAGTGCAGACGCACAGCTTCTTTTTGCCAACTTTATATGCAATGGCGAAGGCATAGAACAGAATTATAAAGAAGCTGCCATCTGGTATACAAAGGCCGCAGAGCAGGGACATGCCCCAGCACAGACAAAACTTGGCTATATATATCTCAAAGGCGAGGGTGTTGAACAGAATTACAAAGAAGCATTCAAATGGTATCGTAAGGCTGCTGAGCAGGGACTTGCAGAAGCACAGGGTAGTCTTGGTATAATGTATCACAAAGGCAAGGGTGTTGAGCAGGATTTCAAACAGGCTTTTAAGTGGTATAACAAAGCAGCAGAGCAGGGAAGTGCAAATGCTCAACTGCTTCTTGCCTCTATGTATTACGAAGGAGAGGGTGTTGAGCAGGATTACAAAGAAGCATTCAAATGGTATCAAAAAGCCGCAGAGCAGGGGAATGCAGAAGCACAATATGGCATCGGTGTAATGTATTATAAAGGTGAAGGCATTGCCCAAAATTACAAGGAAGCGTTCAAATGGCATAGCAAGGCCGCAGAGCAGGGAGTGGCACGTTCACAGTTTATTCTTGGCGGGATGCACAATTTAGGTGATGGCGTTGCTCTTGATCGTATAGAAGCTGCTAAATGGTATCACAAGGCAGCGGAGCAAGGACATATTGGTGCACAGTATTTTCTTGGTTTAATGTACTATGAAGGCAAAGGTGTTATTGAGAATTATATAGAAGCTTATAAATGGATACTTCTTGCAGGTATGGATGGACACGATGTGTCTGAATTCAAAGCTCTGTTAAAAGAGGAGATGACAATTTCCCAGATAGCAGAAGCACAGAGATTAGCCAAAGAGTTTATCGAGAAAAAAGCTGATTGAATGTTTAGCTTAAAACTTAACTGAATTTGCGAAATAATATTTGAGGAGTGATCTATATTGAAAGTATTGCGTATAATTATCATTTGGCTTTCATTTTTTGCAGTACTTCCCTTCATTATAAGTATTACTCTTCGACTGCAAATGGGATATGCTGCTCTTGAGGTATTTGAAAGCGAACGGGTTAGGCAGACTTTAGTGGGTGGATTGACAATCCTTGTGCTTTTGTGGTGTCTATATGGGCTTTTGTGTTTGGTGATTTGGACTTGTAGGAAGTTTTTATTTAAAAAACAAAATACTGATATTTAAGCCAACAATTAAAAAGCTGAAATAATTAATTCTTGACTACCCAGTCAGAGTAATATACCGTTTTAGCAACTCTTTTTATGTAAATTTGAAAAGGAATTGAACATGAGAAAAATATATTTGGTTATAATAGTTTGCCTTGTTATTGTGGGTGTAGGGTGCCAAGAGGTATCTAAACCAGAGAGATCAAATCTTACATACGGCATGGCCAAAAAAAACATAATAATAGGTGAAACAACTCAGGCTGATGTCATTAAATTATTTGGTTCTCCAGATAATATGATATTGAAAGATGGTAAAGAGATGTGGATATATGATAGGTTCAGGGTTGAATCTGAATCAAGTTCTTCTTCGGGATATGGTACAATATTGGTCGCTGGGGCAAGTGGAACAAGTTCAAAAAATTCAAGTTATGTAAAAACAATAACAATAATTATTGACTTTGATTCAGATAGTGTTGTTGAAGATTATAATATGAGAGTTGGGGGCTATTAAAATGAATAAAAAACTATTGACCATGACAATATCAATATGCTTGCTCATATCAGGGTGTAGCAGTGGATTACAAAATTTGGACAATGAATGGGGAATTGACAATAGAGAAATACAAAATAAATTAGGCGTTAAAATATATAATAATATTTCAAAAGAAAAAGCTATGAGTGCGATGTTGGTTGCATTCCAAAGATTAGACCTTATTGTTGAAAATACTGATTTTGAAACAGGCTTTATCTCTGCAATGGCTAATGCACCCAAACCGCTAACCCATGATGAGTTCGAACAAGTAAAAAAAATCGAAGATGGAAGAGCAAGAAAACATGCTTTATTATTCAGTTGGAATCTAAGAGATTTTAAAAGCAAATTAAGTGTTGTTTTCCTCCGAACACAAAACGATATACAAATATCTCTTAGAGCTAATTTGCATTTTGTTGGGGATAGATATTCATTGATACCAGTGACTGAATTTCCGCCAGAAGCTACAAGAATTGCTTTTGTAAAAATATGGAATGAATTTGAAAAAGTTGCTTTTATACAAGAAAAAACTATCTCACCTTAAAAAGTTCTCTGTTAAATCGCAGTCAGAAAACAACAGAGCCATGATAGTTATGGGGTGGTCAAAAAATCAGTGTTCACCAGTGGCTTTTTTTAATGTGCAAAAATATAACACGTGTAATAAAACCAAAAGAATCATACCCTGTCGAGGCCGTTTCCCCAAAGGGGGGCATAGGGGTCAATTTGATGGGGGGTGGGGTCTGAAATCATTGATTTGTAAACTGTTTGATAAGCATTTCCCGCAGGTTTTATCAGGCTTTCCTATCGGTTTACCTTTGCTTTTCTACAGGTTAAAAAAGTGCCGGTAAACTTCTGGTAAAGCATAGATAAACTTAATGCAGGATCAATTCAAACCCAAACTAATAATCTGTCGATAAATGTATAACTTACAGTTTTATAAACTTTTTTCTGCTCTTAACCACTTTATTTATAGATAGTTATAATTCTAAACAAATATAATTCTAAAGATATATCTTGACAAGTGGCGATTTGTGAAGTATCTTTTGGGTAGTCAAGACCAATGGGGTTTTGGCAATAATGGCCGGGCGGTGCTGATACACCCCCGACCGTGGTCCTAAACCGTTAAGGAGTTTAGAACATGGAAACAGTATCAAAACACACCGAAAAAGGCAAGCAAACCATTATTGAAGTCCTGTCATTCTGCCAAAACCACGACTTTCCGGCAAGGGTAGTCGGAAAGTGGGTTTGGATAGAATTTGACAGCAAACCCAACACAGAGACCCGACAGGCTCTAAAAGACTTTGGCTTTCGCTGGAGCCGACGACGGGGTCAATGGTCCCATAGCTGCGGACATAGCAGCCGACCTGCCCATAACTATCGCCCGTGGGATAAATATCAGACTACGTCAATGGCCGACGTGCTGAAAGCGGTGGCGGTATGAATCTCAATGACGATCTAAAAGACAAACTGCAAACCATTGCTTTCGATGTAACGGACGATAACTAACCAAAAGCAAACGCCCCCGGTCTGTTTGACGGGGGCTTTCATAAAGGGCAAAACAATGAAATCTCTATTTGAAAAATACAGGCCAAAACAGCTTGACGACGTATTAGGACAAGACAAAGCCGTCAAGACAATCAAACGTTTTATTCAGAATAGTGCGGTGGGGGGCCGTTCGTTCTGGATTAGTGGTGCGTCCGGCACTGGCAAGACTACCCTTGCCCGGATTATCGCTGACAGTATCGCCGACGATCTATACGTCCAAGAATTTGATTGTGCAGACCAGCTTTCAGTATCAGCACTGGATAAGATAGAAGCTGAGATGTCCTATAGAGCCTTTGGGAAGGGCGGCAAGTGTTTTATAGTCAATGAGGCCCACGGCTTACGCAAGGCGTCTATACGCCGTCTGTTGGGCCTTCTGGAGCGTTTACCGTCGCATGTATGTATTGTCTTCACAACGACCAAGGCAGGGCAGGAAAAGCTATTCGATGATAATGTCGATGCAAACCCGTTACTGTCCCGGTGTGTTGACGTTACGCTGACCAATCAGGGCCTTGCAAAACCATTTGCAGAGCATTGCCGGAATATTGCAATAAGTGAAAATCTTGATGGAAAGCCACTGCAAGGCTATATAAAACTTGCCCAAAACTGCAAGAATAATTGCCGTCAAATGCTCATGGCTATTGAATCAGGCGTAAT
>JAGLHE010000230.1 GCA_023143685.1 Candidatus Omnitrophota bacterium | reverse complement strand
GACCCAGCCGACTACCCCGCACTCGTCAGATACAAATGGTGTGCAGCCAGAAACGGCCGGGTTTTTTACGCCATAACCAGGATCAACAAGCGAAACATCGTCATGCACAGAATGATCATAAACCCGCCCAACGAAATGATAATAGACCACATCGACCACAACGGCCTCAACAACCGAAGAACCAACCTGAGAATCTGCACAAGCCTCCAAAACGCAAGAAACAGAAGACCGTCAAAACAGAAAAAAATAAAATACAAAGGAGTATCAAGCGCAAAGACAAGAAAAAAGTTCCAGGCAAACATAACACTCAACCAGAAACAAACAATAATAGGATACTACAAAACAGAATTACAAGCAGCAAAAGCATACGACAAAAAAGCGAAACAGTACCATGGTGAATACGCATTCTTAAATTTCCCAGAAAAGTGACGCCGACATAGACGCAAAACGCACCCAAAATCCATCGTGTGCGGTGCACACCACTTCGGCCCCTACGCATACCTAAACTTCCCAGAAAAGTGACGCCGACACAGACGCAAGAACATTTAACCCCCGGACGTGTCCGGGGGTTGCTGTTAAAATAAAACAGTACCCTAATCAGCCCCCAACGGGGGCGAAACAGCGCATAGCCGGGGGCGTCAGCCCCCGGAAAACAACCCCAACCACAAGAAAAGCCCCAAAGGGGCGAAAGAATACACCCCAAAATAAGCAAAACGTGCGACCGGGTGGCAGCCACCGAATATAATGAGGTCGATGGTTCCGCCGAGGTGCGAGCTCCCTTGAAGCAGCAATGTTATGCTGTAATCACAGTTGGTATAAAGAAACCTTCATAGAATGAAGGCAGCATTTTGAAAGCTTCTATTAGTTGATCCACGGTTGTGATAGCCGGATCATGTTCTACAACGAGCTTTCCTTCTTCCGACTCTCCTTCCATATAAACCTTGCTGACACCATCCTTGCAACTAAGTGTGGTTTCGATTTCCTGTATGCATTTTGGACAGGCAAATCCACATTCCGGAATTATAGGAGTGCAATCGAGATCAAAGGCTGTTCGGCTAAGCATTGATCTATCCTTTCTTTCTTACAGAACTATTCTTAATCGAACGAAACGCAAATAAGGTTCCTGGAACCTTTATTTCTCCTTGGTTTTCGATGAGTCCATTATCTCTCGATGATTAAATATAAACACACCACCAGTCTCTCTGATCCAATCATTTATTGCTATTGTAAAACTTTTAATTGTGTGTGCTACACCTCGTAAACACTCCGACTTTACCTTATAAAGTGTTTTCAATTTTTTAAAATTAGAAGTTTCAAAAGTTCCACTATCCCTGACAATACCCTTCTCAGCATCAATATTTTCTAATAATATCAAACTGCCCTGTGGATTTTCAGAATTCATTTCGTGACCAGAAACAATCGAGTAATTTTCAGACAATTTAATTTCTTCAAAAACATCCGAAGAATTGAAGATTCGTTTTATATCACGTAAAAGCATAATAATCTGAGCAAGAATATTCTTCTCTTTCGAATTTAAAAAATGCATCTTCGAGTTATCATTGAAGAATTCTTTAAAATCGGAAACATTTTGTTCTTGATTTTTAAATAATTGAAATCCCAACAGATCCTTATTCTCAATTTCTTCTGTAATTTCTTCAACACTTAAATGCAAGAGTCTATTATAGTCTAATCGTTTAAAACTGTCGGGGTCCGTAAAATATAATATTTTGAGAAAATCAAACAAAATTGCTTGTAACCCTAAATCAACTTCCCTTTTTATAGCATTGTAGAATTTTTTGCTACTCAATCTATTGTCAATAATTTCTTGGATACTTCGCTCTAACTTTGATATCAAAGCCTTTTTTGCATCGGCCCTATTATTTGTTGTGCTATACCCAATTGGTTTTCGAAACCGAATATCAAATGGTAATTCTTCCTTCCGCCCAAAATCATCATTGAATACACAAAGAATATTTTCCCAGCCAACAATACTTGATGCATACCCTAATTCTATTAATACATTAGGATTGGGATTCATTCGGCCACTATAATCGTTATTAATTATTGAAATATCCCCAATAAATATATCACACTTATCAATCTTTGAAAAAATATTACTTACAATATCAGGGGTACCACTTTCATCTCGACTATCACTTTCTATGATATATTCAGAGACACTATTATTTTTTTTGTAAATATTCTTCAGAGACTTTTCCAGACAATCGCCTATTAACCCCCTATTAGTATTATTAGGCAAATCTGACTGCCAAGAGTAAAATATATTTAACTTCATCTTAATGGCCCGTATTGATTGTCTCGAACCCGGCACATTTAATCTACTGGTACATAAAATTTACTTGGTCGGCAAATCAAATGTACCCTGTACATTTCCTGCACCCAGCCAAATGATCCCTTATCCCTCAAGAAGGCCACCCTACGGGCTGCCATCTACTCCGTGTCCTCATCCTTTTCACAATTACCATCCTTACCTGTCAGCAGATTCAAAGGAAAAAACTTCTTTACATTTTCAGCTCTGGCCTGCGTTTCACATACGATTTGCATGATCTCTTTTACATCGTCGATGAAAGGTTTGCCATTTTTCCAGAACTTATTGAATGCAATACCCGAATCAATGATAAAGCCCCAGAGCTTGTCAAAGTTAGACATTTTCTTGTGCAGTTCAGCTTGAAGGGCCTCAAGCCTTTTTAAGAGCCGGCCTCTATGCTCTGCCTCAAAATCCTTGCTGTTTACAAGTAAATCTCGAAGGTGATTCAGCAAAGCTTGTACTCTCTTAAAATCATCATCTGAAAATTCATAGAATACTCCCTTCCCAAACATAGATGCATAACGATCCTTCGCAGCCTCGAAGATGTTTGTTTGCTGGTTAATTCTTATCTCTCCGTCAACAGATATCTTCCATTTGTTAAAAAAGTTGGTCACATTAACGATTTTACGAATGGCAGGATCGGCGTGATCCACATTGGGAACTTGCATACCAACTGAGTGAACGTCAACATAGACTTGTGCAAATGCCAATGCTGCTAAATAGGAATCTAGCTGTGGAAGTCGGTCGTCTCCTAATGATTTATTAAAATCCTCGAATGCCTTGCATATAGATTGCTGAGCATCGAGACTGTCCTGTGGAAGTCCTTCTATGAATTCTTCGCTAAACATATTGTAGTTCCTTTCCCAAAACCATACACGATAAGGACATCTGACGTCCACTGCCATTGCCTGAATTATACCCAGAAAGGCTCCGCAATCCAGCAAAATCCCGTTAATCCCGTCTAAATTTATTTTGAATCTTTGATTTCCGTCGTCAAATCCAGCATCCACCACCCAAAAAATGCCGATATTACTCCCAGCCGACCCGCAAAATAGTGATTTTTACCTCTTGACAAGCATAACTTCCACCCTATAATAAATATGATAAGGGACTTGTATCGCTGGTTTTCGTTGAACGAGCGTATTTTTAACTGAACGATGTATTGACGGACTATTGAATGGCTAAGGTTATTTTGCCCGACGGTGCGGCCCTCGAGGC
>JAGLHE010000023.1 GCA_023143685.1 Candidatus Omnitrophota bacterium | reverse complement strand
AATGAGATTAACGTGAGTTTAAGATCCAGAGAGTGATATGAAAAAGTGTGTGATCATTGATTATGGGTTGTGCAATCTTTTGAGTGTTTATAATTCTTTGAAATATTTAGGGATAG
Organism: Candidatus Omnitrophota bacterium; assembly: GCA_023143685.1. Taxonomy (GTDB): domain Bacteria; phylum Omnitrophota; class Gorgyraeia; order Zapsychrales; family JANLHA01; genus JAGLHE01. The sequence goes on along the minus strand of JAGLHE010000023.1, from coordinate 64,953 downwards.
AGTCTCTTGTGATTCATGACCCTCAAGATTTAAAACATGCTGACCTTGCAATTTTACCGGGGGTTGGAGCTTTTGAAGATGGAATGCGAGGAGTAAGAGAGCGAGGATTCATTGAACCCATCAATGATTTTGTCAGAACGGGCAAGCCTTTTTTAGGAATTTGTCTGGGGATGCAGATTTTGATGAGCAAGAGCTATGAGTTTGGGGAACATGAAGGCCTGGATCTTATCCCCGGGGAGGTTTTGCCGTTTGAAGCACAGAAAGAAGGTGATGAATACATTCTTAAAGTCCCTCACGTAGGATGGAGCGGTCTTCAAAAAAAGGATGCCCCATGGGAGGGGACACCTTTAGCAGGTATTCAGGATAAGAGTGAGGTGTATTTTGTGCATTCTTTTTATGTGCAGCCTAAGAACTCTGCTCATGTTTTGGCAGAAACAGAATATGGGGAAAAGAATTTTTGTTCTGTTGTTTTTAAAGATAATGTTTATGGATGTCAATTTCATCCCGAGAAAAGTTCTAAACTTGGATTAAAGATTTTAGATAATTTTATAAAATTAAAATGAGGATAGGGAAGGGAATGAACGTGAAAGAATTAGAAGTTAAATATGGGTTGCCCAGCGAGGTGAAATTTTGCAAAATTTGTAATATCATCAATCAGCGACCTAATTCTGTTAATGAATATGAACACAATCCGAAGTCGCAGAAGAAAACAATTGGGTTTGATGAGGACGGTATTTGCTCCGCTTGTCGTAATAAAGAGACGCAGCACGAAAATATTGATTGGAAGCAAAGAGAAAAAGAGCTGATGGACATTTGTGACCGATACCGTAAAACAGATGGATCCTATGATTGCATTGCTCCTGGCAGTGGAGGCAAGGATAGTATTTTTGCGGCGCATTTGTTGAAATATAAGTATGGGATGCATCCGTTGACCGTAACGTGGTCACCACATTTGTATACGGATATCGGATGGAAGAATTTTCAGAATTGGCTTCATATTGGTGGCTTTGATAATTTTCTTTTTACCCCCAATGGCCGCGTGCATCGGCTTTTGACACGGCTATCAGTGATTAACCTTCTGCATCCATTTCAGCCGTTTATTATGGGGCAAAAAACATTTGTCGCTAAGATGTGCGCCAAGTTTGATATCCCGTTAGCGTTTTATGGGGAGATGCCGGGGGAGTATGGGACAACGGAGGCAAGTGATGGGGGTTCTGAAAAGAAGTTTTCTGATAAGCCGGGTTCTGGATTTAGTAAGGATGTGGCGAACGGAAAAGATGTGCGCGATTTGTATTTAGGTGGTGTTCAATCTGGCGAGATTATCGAAAAGTATGATGTCGATATGAATGATTTGTTGGCCTATTTCCCGCTGGACTATTCTGTCTATGAAGAAAAGGAAATTGATGTGTATTATTTGGGGTATTTTATTAAGTGGGACCCACAAGAATGCTATTACTATTCGGTTGAGAATGCAGGGTTTGAAGCGAATCCGGTTCGCACAGAAGGGACGTACTCTAAATATAATAGTCTTGATGATAAAATTGACGGGTTTAATTATTATACCGGGTTTATTAAGTTTGGGATGGGGCGTGCGATGCAGGATGCTGCGCAGGAAATCCGAAATAAAAAGATTACCACCGAAGAAGGCAAAGCGTTAATCAAGAAGTTTGACGGCGAATTTCCTAAACGATACTATAAGGAGTTTTTGTCGTATATTGATATGGAAGATGAAGAGTTTCGTCAGCTTTGTGACAAGTTTCGTTCTGAGCATCTTTGGGCCAAGGTTAACGGAGAATGGAAGCGGCGACATACGGTTAATGGGGATGGTGTTGATGACTGATAATAAAAAGTTTATCCCGCTCGCGATTCCGGCTATTCAAGGCAAGGAGTGGGAGTATATTAAAGACTGTCTTGATACCGGGTGGGTCTCTTCGGCAGGATCGTATGTGAATAAATTTGAGCAGGTCGTGGCAGAGTATGTTGGCTGTAATCATGCGGTTGCCTGTTCTAGCGGAACCGCCGCTTTACACACGGCATTGATGGTCGCGGGGATCGGAGCAGACGATGAAGTACTTATGCCGACGATTACCTTTGTGGCTCCGGCTAATGCTGTCCGTTACACAGGTGCGTATCCGGTCTTTATGGATATTCAGCCGGATACTTGGCAGCTGGATACTAATAAGGTTAAAGATTTTTTACTAAAAGAATGTGATGTTAAGGATGGGCAGTGTGTTAATAAGCATACCCAAAGGAATGTTAAGGCCATTTTACCGGTACATATTTTAGGTCATCCGGTTGATATAGATCCAATTTTGGAACTAGCCAAAAAGTTTAATCTTATTGTAATTGAGGACGCGGCAGAAAGTATCGGGGCTATATATAAAGAGAAGAAGGTCGGTGCGATTGGGGATATCGGTTGTTTCAGTTTTAATGGAAATAAGATTATTACAGCAGGCGGGGGAGGGATGTTGGTTACGAATAACCAGCAATGGGCTGAAAAAGCGCGATATTTGACAACGCAAGCCAAAGATGAGCCTGTTGAGTCGATTCATAACGCGATTGGATATAACTATCGTCTAACAAATATTCAGGCAGCGATGGGTGTGGCGCAAATGGAGTGTTTGGATAAATATATTGAAGTCAAACGCGCTATAGCCGAGCGTTACTTTGAAGGATTGGCAGATGTCGCAGGGATAACTCTGCCACAAGAAAAAGAGTGGGCACAGTCAATTTATTGGCTGTATACGGTTCTTATTGATCAGAATAAATACGGCATGACAAGCCGTGATTTGCTTAAGAAATTTTCTGAATGCGGGATTGAAACGCGTCCTTTATGGCATCCGTTGCATCGGCTTGCCCCGTTTAAAGATTGTTATGCTTATGATATTTGTGTGGCAGATGATCTTTATACCAAGGCCTTGAGTATTCCTTCTTCAATTGAACTAAGCGTGGACAGTCAGCAAAGGGTGATCGAGATTATTCAAGGGGCTTTTAAGGGATGAATATTCAGAATAAAAAATACCTTTACCTTGTTGAGAACTTAACGGTTCCTGTATTTCTTTTTACGGTTGTCCCGTTTCTTTTAAAGCGGCAGAATAAGCAGGGTGAGGGTAAGTGCGTGTTTTATTATATTGATGCAACACATCTTGGCCTTTATCTTTCAAAGGGGATTTTTTTTCTTTGTGGGTTATCGATCGAGAAATTAAATTTTCGGCTCATTGATGTCAGGGCGGACAATGGGCAGTTGATGCGGCTTAAGATATCGTATGAGAAGTTGGCGCAGGTGCAGAAGGATATTCTTCTGAATGATCCTTTACTGCAGGAGGTTTTTCGCGTTCAACAACAAAACAACCCACGGTTTTGTGTATATCTGCAAAAACAAAGCGTTGGGTTCGCGTGGTTTGCCCAGGACACCACTTGGCGGATATTGTTTTTGATCCATGTGGGCAGGTGGTTTGTGAAGCAGAAACTGGGGGAAGAGTATTTTAATATTATTTTCGCGTATCCGCGGTTCGGGAAGAAGGAGTTGTTGGATTACGCGCAGGGGTATCAAACAGATATTGTCTTTTCGAAGTTTCGGAAGTTCAGCGTTAAAAGAGTTTTCGCTTATTTCTTAGGGGAAACTTTTTCTCGTAATTTGTATTACCATGCGACAGCTTTTTTTCAGAAGCTATTGAAGGATAAACCTGATGGTAGCTTGTCGGAGATGCAGGGCGATGGCCCTAAATTGATGGTGGAGTATTGTGGCTTTTTAAATTTGGACAGACCGGAAAATATTTCTGACCTGTTTTTCTTTGGGAAGTCCGGGTTGAAAGGACAGGATATCTTGATGACGTTTAACCTGCCAGCGGATCCTTTGGATGAACAAAAATTCTTAGAGCTTCAGCGGCAGCAGATAGGCTGTGTGGCTCTTAACCCAAAAGCAAGCCGTGTCCCCCAAGTTCCGCTTTTTTTAAACTCTCTAGGACAAAGAGCAGATTTAATGGATCCGTTATTTTTAGAGATTAAAGATTTGAAGAAGGGGAATGGCTGGCGAGGGTCTAAGGAAACGAGGGCATGGCTCTTGGAGCAGACAAGAAATTTTGAGCAAGAGTATAGATATTGGTATGATTTTTTTGTGAAGAATAATGTTAAGGCGTATATTTCTTGGTATAACTGGGACACGCGTCATTGTATTATTTCGCATGCCTTAAACCGTGTGGGAGGCGTGAGCGCTATTTATCAGCGTTCGCATGAAGAAATGGGCTGCCCGGAGTTGACAGTGGCTGTCGACTTGGCTTTCGGATTTTCATCGATGGGGTATGAAGCGGGGTTGGCATCCAACTCTTATATCCCGTATTATGTTATCGTCGGATATATTGGCGATTATCGGTTTCCTCTTCTTAAAGACCCTGCGCGAGAGGGGCGAGAACATTTGATGAAGAATGGTGCTAAAAGAATCTTCGCGTATCTGGACGAAAATTCTATTGATGATGCGCGTTGGCATAGCGGGCATGAATTTATGCGGGAAAATTATATATTCATATTGAACAAGGTGTTAGAGAATCCTGAGATAGGCCTTATCTTAAAGCCCAAGGTGTCCGAAACGCTTGTCAAGAGATTGGGGGAGGTTTCGAAGCTTCTTGACGCGGCGCTGGCAACGGGACGGTGTTATATTTTTGACAAGTGTTATCCCACAGCGATTGCCGGGTTTGCTGCTGATGTTGTTGTTCATGGGCATGCGATGGCGGTTTCTGCCGGGCTCGAGCCAGCACTTAACGGGGTGCCTACTCTATTATTAGACAGGGAGGGGTGGCCTGTAAGTAAGATGTATAAATTTGGTAAAGGGAAAATTGTTTTTGATGCATGGGAAGATCTTTGGACGGCTATGGAAGAACATTGGCGGATGCCTGGCCGAGGGGTTTCTGGTTTTGGGGACTGGTCGCCTGTTATTAATGACTTTGATCCTTTTCGTGATGGCCGTGCCGTCGAAAGGGTCAGCACGTATTTCGAATGGATTCTGGATGGACATAAAGCCGGTTTGTCAAAGGATACGATTTTGGCGGACGCGGCACAACGTTATAAAAAATTGTGGGGAGAAGATAAAGTCAGAACTGTGGATACTTTTAAGACTTTTTGTAATAATGCCTGAAATGTGTTCCACTGCTAGTAAATTTTAAAGGAGTTTTTGTAATGGAAAAGATTCATGATGTCAAAATTTGTCGCCCATGTTCTATGCCGCAAGAGATTGTCCTCGTTGATGGTCCTTCACGAAGCGGAAAAACTGTTACTTCAAGGATGCTTGCGACCATGGAACGAGTGGAGTCCGAGCGTGTTGAAGAAATTTTTGATTACGTCGGGGTTCTTTACGGGTTTGGAAAAATACAAAGGGATGCTGCTGCAACGCTTCTGCGGTTGGAAGCTGATATTTTTTGTTATCATGCTTGCCTGGCGCGCAATTCGAATTTCCGATGGAAAGACAGCACTAGTATTTTCCGGTATCCTGATTGGAAGAAATATTTGCGACGCCTTTTTGACCAGGATGGCGATGCGTGTGTCGCGAAAATAAAGAAAGAAATACCCATTTTCCAAGTAGGAACGCATCATCAGATGGAACATATGGATCTTCATTTTGATGCCTATGGGGAAAAACTTCATGTGATCGAGTTGATGCGTAATCCTATTGATACAATTGATGCTTGGATGAACCGTGGGCATGGGCAAAGGATGTGCTCAACCGCGAGAGATTTTTCGATATGCCTTGAACACAAGGATGCTGCGGTGTATTACCTTGGTGCAGGATGGGAAGAAGAATATTTAAAGGCATCACCGGTTGATCGGGTTATTCGCATGCTTTATGTTCTTAATGAAAAAATAAGAAAAGGATATGAAAAGCTGTCTTCTGAAATACAGAGCCGGATCCTGTTGTTACGATTCGAGGAATTGGTCGTTAACCCTCTGGGAATTTCAGAAAAAATGGCGGATTTTTTAGGGACACGCACCACGCGTTATACAAATAAAGAGGTTAAGAAAATGCGTCTGCCCTGGGATGTGTCAGAAGAGGGGCGTGCCGATCGATGGGAAAAGATTAAGGCGATTGCCAATAAAGAGTGTTTGAAGTATTTGGATGAAATGATTGCTGGTTATGAAAGGGAATGGTAAATGGATAAACAATGCGTTAGAAATTATTTTAATAAGAATGCGGAAGAATGGATCAAGTCTGGGTATGATGAGGACAAGTACTCTTATCCCGTCGCTTTTCATCGGGCGCGTATCGTAAGTTCCGTGCTTGCAGAGAAAGGCCCTAATCTTAATATCCTTGATTTGGGTTGTGGTGGTGGTAACCTTTCGATACTGCTTGCTAAAAATGGGCACAATGTCGTTGGCGTAGATCAATCCTCAAAAATGATTGATATTGCCAATGAGTCTCGAGGGAATCTTCCTAAGGAAGAGCAATACCGGGTTCGTTTTGTTCTGTCTGACTTGGAAAAAATTGATCTTCAGGAAAATCATTTTGATGCGGTGACTGCTATGGGACTGATTGGGTACTTACCTAATGACGATATCCTTTTTCGGTTAGCCGATGATCTTCTTAGACCCGAGGGAACTTTTTTGGTTTCCTGCCGTAATCGGTTATTTAATATGGTTAGTTTGTCCTATCGGACGGTAAAGGAAATCGAGCAGGGTGAGGCGGTGCCGTTGCTTTATGAAATTGATGAGTTGTATCAAGGCATACCGAAGCAAGAAATTGAAGATTTCCTGGACTGTCTTAAAGAATCTGTGCAGGGGATAGAGGTCGAGGCTTTGTCGGATAGTTTCGGTGAAGAGTCTGCAAGTATTCGTCTTGGAAAAGATGACAATGCTCTTGAAGCGCGGCAGCATACACCGAAAAGGCTTACGGAAAAGGCTGCGGAATTTGGGTTTAAGAATACACATTGTTTTGGTGTTCATCCGCATTTGATGGATCCGAGAGTCAACCGCCTTCTTCCACCGGATGTATATAATCGGATATCGTGTTCGTTAGAGCCATTGGAGCAACTTCCGGTCAGTCTAGTGTGGAGTTCTGTTTTTCTTTCGGTTTTTGAGAAATAAGGACTTTGACCCTTTGTCGGAGGATGGGTGAACAAAGGCTGCAAAGAAATGACTTTAGATATGTCGATATTTTTTATAAATAGTATAATTTTTAAGGCATTATTGCTGTTAAAATGTAATTTTGAAAATAAGGATTGATCAATAAATTAAATTGATTGAGGTGGAGAAAATAGAGATGAAGGATGTCTTGAAATGTGGGATTATAGGGTATGGGTATATGGGGGAAATCCGACGGCGTGTTGTCGAGAGCCTTCCCGGTCTAAAATTGGTTGGCATCTGTGAAGTTCAGGATGATGTCAGAGAAAAAATTCAGGATGTTCCTGCGTTTAAATCTTATGAGGAACTTCTCAAACAAGATGTAGATATTATTTTTGTGTGTACTCCGAACTGCTTTTCGCCGGAGATTGCCATGAGGGCCATGGATTTGGGCAAACATGTTTTTTGCGAGAAGCCGCCGGGCCGTAACGTCCAGGATATTTTAGACATGCGCGCGCATGAAAAAAAGGGCGTAAAGTTGATGTTCGGTTTTAATCACCGATATCATCCCGGGATTGCCAAGGCCAAGGTGCTTATTGAAAGTGGGCGGGTTGGAAAGATTATCGGATTGAGGGGTGTTTATGGGAAATCCGGTGGGGCCAAATACCATGAGTCATGGCGTAATAAGAAAGAAATTTCAGGGGGAGGCATCCTTTTGGACCAGGGCATTCATATGTTGGATTTGTTCCGGTATTTCTGCGATGACTTTGAACATGTGAAATGTTTTGTTAATACCGCTTTCTGGAAGTTTGATTTAGAAGACAATGCCTTCGTGATTCTTCAGAACCATAAAGGCCAGACGGCTTCTTTGCATTCCTCAGCAACATTGTGGAGACATACTTTCCAGATGAATATTATTTTAGAAGAAGGGTATATGATCGTGGAAGGATTGCTTTCTAAAACAGGGAGTTATGGACGGGAAAAACTGATTGTCGCGAAACGCCAATTTGAAGATGAGGCCGAAGCGGTCGGCAATCCGTCGGAGGAGGTTACGTATTTTGACAGGGATCTTTCCTGGGATATTGAAGTTGATGAGTTCGTGAAATGTATACAAGAAAATAAAGCTGTTACGATGAGTTCTTCTCATGACGCGTTAAGGGTTATGGAAATCATTGAGCAGGCCTACAAAGATGCAGAATCCAATTTAGTAAGCGAGGGCGACGATGAAAAACATTGTCATTTTTGATGAGTACAATGAGTTAGACTTAAAACCGTCTGAATTGTTAGAACAGTATATCCAGATGACAGAGGAGGATGTACAGTCCCTCTTAGTAAAATCACCTTCCCTAAAGGAGTGTTCCTGCCCTGGGTGTGGTGCCAGCAAGGCCCAGGAAGCCTTCAAGAAGTTGGGTATGCAATTTAAGGAATGTCTTGAGTGTCAGACGCTTTATGTCTCTCCTCGTCCTGATGAAGAAACGTTAAGTTATTATTACAATGAGAGCCCTTCACGAAAATTTTGGCAAGAGAAACTTTTTAAGGCCACAGAGCAAAAACGGAAAGAAAAGATTTTTAAGCCTCGCTGTGAATGGATATTAGATTCGACGCAGGAGTTTCTCTCAGGTGCGAAGCACTGGGTAGATGTCCATACGAGTCAATATGGGTATATCGACGAGATGTTGGAAACACCATTCTTTGAGAAAAAAACATTACTGAATCCTTATTTGAATGGCGAAAATATCAAAAGTGACAGCACAGTATCTGTTTTAAGGGACAAAGGGTGGGGGGCAAAGCTTGAAAATCAAGTGGATGTCGTTTCTCTTTTTGAAGTCCTGGATCACACTTCTGATGTTGAGAATATTTTTGAGAACATTGGTAAGATGCTTAAGCCCAGCGGACTATGCTTTATTACGGCGATTCTTTCATCGGGTTTTGATATTCAAGTGTTGTGGGGAAGATCGGAAAGTCTTTATCCTCCGGACCGCCTCAATGTTTTTTCTGTTGAGGGGTTGAAGAAATTGTTTGAGCGTTGCGGTTTTGAATGCATCGAATTCAGTACACCGGGTATTTTAGATTTAGAGATTGTAGAAAAGGTCGCAAACGACAATCCTGATTTTGAACTTTCGCGATTTACGCGAGGGTTGATTAATAATAAAGATGAAAATGTCAAAAGAGCTTTTCAGGAATTCCTGCAAGTGAATTTATTGAGCTCTTATGGCCGTATTTTAATTAGGAAAAAAGATAATTGAAAGAGGTGCAGGATGTCATACATCAGCCGTTATTTTGAGGAAGCGGTCGAGATTATTAAAAAGATCGACCAGTCACAGATTGAGAAGATCATTGAGATTTTGTTGAATATTCGTTCTCAGGAGGGGCGTCTTTTTTTCTTAGGCGTTGGCGGAAGTGCGGGCAACTGCTCTCATGCCGTCAATGATTTTCGTAAGATAGGTGGGTTTGAGTCCTACGCCCCGACAGATAATGTGTCAGAGCTAACAGCGCGCACGAACGATGAGGGGTGGCATACGGTATTTGCTGAGTGGCTTAAGAGCTCTCGTTTAAATGAAAATGATGCTATTTTTGTGTTTTCTGTGGGCGGAGGCAATAAGGAAAGAAATATAAGTGCTAATCTGGTATATGCCTTGGAGTATGCCAAAGAACAAAAGGCAAAAATTGTTGGTGTTGTTGGCCGTGATGGGGGGTATACGGCAAAAGTTGCTGATGCCTGTGTCATTGTTCCACCGGTTAATTCAGCGACGATTACACCTCACTCCGAAGCGTTTCAGGGTGTTGTCTGGCATTTGATCGTTTCGGATCCACGGATTATGCAGATCAGCAATAAATGGGAATCCGTGACAAATGTATAAATAGGGTGCAGTAAAGGAGATGTTTTAATGCGATTTTTACTCGTTGTTTATGATAATAAATCTTATATCCATGATATTCCTTTAGGATTAGCGTATATTGCGGCGGTTCTTCGTAATAATGGTGTTGATGTTGAGATCTATAATCAGGATCTTCATCATTATCCGGATGAGCATCTTACGGAATATTTGGATAATAATAAATTTGATTTTGTTGGCGTTAGCGTTATTGGAGGGTATTATCAGTACCGTAAACTTCTTGCCCTTTCGGATGCGATTAATAAGTCGAAAAATCGGCCATTTTGTATTATTGGCGGACATGGTCCAGCCCCAGAGCCTGAGTATTTTCTGAAAAAGACACAGGCCGATGTCGCGGTTCTTGGAGAAGGTGAAGAAATTGTTGTTAACTTGGTTAATGCTGTCTCTCAAAAATCCTCTTTATCGCACGTTAAAGGGATTGCTTATCGGGATGGAAACGATGTTTTTGTTAATGAACGAGAACCGTTAATAAAAGATATTGATACTATTTCCCTGCCGGCATATGATTTGTTTCCTATGGAATACTATCGGTTATTACCGATGCCGAATTCATCTAAAACGGATTTTACGGCGCGTATGCTTTCCGGGAGGGGCTGTACGTTTAAGTGTAACTTTTGTTATCGTATGGATGAGGGGTTTCGTCCTCGAAGGAATGAGGCGATTATTGATGAGATTAAATTTTTACAGAAAGAATATAATATTACATATATTAGTTTTTCTGATGAACTTCTCATGTCCTCTATTGATCGGGTTGAGAGCTTGTGTAAAGATTTTTTGAAAGCACAGTTAAAGATTAAATGGAACTGTAATGGCCGGTTGAATTATGCGCGTGCGGATGTGCTGAAGCTTATGAAAGAATCGGGCTGCGTTTTTATTAATTATGGTATTGAGGCGATGGATGATCAGATATTAAAAAATATGAATAAGGCATTAACAACAAAGCAGATCGTTAAGGGAATTGAAGCAACGTTAGCGGCAGGGATTAGTCCGGGTTATAACATTATTTATGGTAATATCGGAGAGAATCGAGAAACTCTTAATAAGGGAGTTGAATTTTTATTGAAGTATGACGACGGCGCTCAGTTGCGTACGATTCGTCCAGTTACTCCGTATCCTGGTTCTCCGCTGTATTATCATGCGATTGAGAAGGGATTGTTGAAAGATTGTGAAGATTTTTATGAAAATAAACATCTTAATTCCGACCTTATGGCAATTAATTTTACAGAGTTAACAGATGATGAATTTTATGAGGCTCTTTCTGAGGCCAACGAAAGATTGTTGGAAAATTATTTTAAGAATAAAAGTTTATCTTTTAAAGAACAGACACGCAAACTTTATTTGGAACGCGACGCGAGTTTCCGAGGTTTTCGTCAATCATAAAACGATTAATACCTGATATGAGAAGAATATTAAGAAATAAGTTGTCTAAGAATCAGTGGAATCGACTTAAGGGGTTAAAAAGGAAATGGCTGTCTTTTGTTGATCGAATGAATAATGCTTTTGTTAATGTTTTGCCATCGTCTTTTAGGGTTTATCTTAAGAGTCGAATACGCGTTGTTAAAAAGATGGATTATGGGAAGGCGGATATTTTTCTGGATCTTTCGTCCTCTATCGAAAAAGATGTGCGATTGCATTCTTGTGTGAAAGAGCCTGAAACAATTGAATGGATTGAGACCTTTATAAAGCCTGGCGATGTTCTTTTTGATATTGGCGCAAATGTTGGCGCGTATTCCTTGGTAACGTCAAAGCATCTTAAGGATGATGTTCAAGTATATGCCTTTGAGCCGTCTTTTTTGAATTTTCCGCAGTTGTGCAAAAATATTCATTTAAATAAATGCGGAGAGGCTATCATTCCTTTAAATATCGCGCTTGCCGGGCGGACAACAGTCGATTATTTTTATTATCAGAACCTTATCCCCGGAGGGGCTTTGCATAATTTGGGTGAGGCGATTGATTACAAGCATGAAACATTTGACGCGGCCTTTAAACAAACGGTCTTGAGTTATGCGATGGACGACTTGATTGAAAGTTTTGACCTTCCTGTCCCGAACCATATTAAGCTGGATGTGGATGGGATTGAAAAGGAAATTTTGGATGGGGCGCAAAAAACTTTATTAAATCCCGCGTTGAAGAGTGTTCTTGTCGAGGCAGGGGATGATAAAGATGATATTGTGAAGTGTTTGATAGAAAATGGGTTTCGTATTCATTCTCAGCATCAGTGTGGGCCAGAGGAATTAAAGATGTTTAATTATGTTTTTACAAGATTTTAAGTGAAAGAATATTTCTAAAGGAAAGGAAAATTGTATGGCTATTTTTTTGGATACCGGGAATATTGAAGAAATCAAGAAATACCATAAAATGGGGATCATTCGAGGAGTAACGACTAATCCAACGATTCTTCTTAAAGATGGCGTTACGGGCGGGATGGCTGCGGTCAAAGCGCACACGATCGAAATGGCAAAATTGATTGCTCCGTTGCCGCTTTCGGTTGAAGTGACGAGTAATGATAAAGAGGAAATGATTGTGCAAGCCAAAGAGATGGCGGGGTGGGCAAAGAATATTAATGTGAAGATCACGGTTCATGGCCCTAACGGGGAATTGGATAATATGGAAGTAATCCATGAGCTGGAAACAAAACATGATATCCGAGTGAATGTGACCGCGATGATGAGCGCGCAGCAGTGTTTGCTGGCGGCGATGGCGGGAGCCACGTATGTTTCGATTTTCGGTGGACGCGTGAATAATATGGGATATAACGTGATTGAAGAGATCGAGAAGATTCGTGACTTGATTGATAATTTTGGTTTAAAGGCAGAAATTATTGTGGGATCAACGCGGGAAGTTTTAAATATTGTTGAATGGCTTAATGCCGGGGCGCATATTGTTACAGCTGTTCCAAAATTGATTGAAGGAATGTTGGTGCACCCGTATACAAAGGAAACGGTTCAGATGTTTCTTGAAGATGCGGCAAAAGGGGAGAAGGCCTAATGGATCAACTTGTTCAAAGACGACGAAAATTAAAAAAGAAGTTGCGTTCTCGCGAGAAGGTTTTAGGCGCGTGGACATCATTTGCGTCTCCCGGGATCACTGAGATCTTCGCGAAGTCAGGCGTTGATTTTGTGGGGATTGATATTGAGCATAGCACGATCAGCTTGGAACAGTCACAGGCAATAATTACCGCGGCTCAGGCGGAAGGGTCGTTATGTCTGCCGCGTATTGATTCTCATAATATGCCAATGATCAAACGTCTTTTGGATTCTGGCGCGGATGGGATTATTGCGCCGATGGTTAATAATGCGGGTGAAGCGGATAGCATTATTGAGTGGACAAAATATGTGCCGAAAGGAAATCGCAGTTTCGGGATCGCTCGGGGGCAAGGATACGGTTTTGATTTCGATAAAAATGCCAGAACCTGGAATGAGTCTTCGGTGATTATCCCTCAGATTGAGTCGAGGGAAGCGGCTGAAAATATTGAAAGTATTCTTAAACGTCCGGATATTGATGGGGTTATGATCGGACCGTACGATATGTCAGGGTCGTTAGGGATTCCAGGGCAGATCCATCATAAAAAGGTGAAGGATCTTTGTCAGCATGTGATTGCCTCATGTAAGAAACATAAGAAGGCTTGCGGTACGCAGAACATTGAGCCGGATTTAAATAGTCTTAAAAAGAATTTTAAGGCAGGGTTTACATTTGTCATTTTGGCGTCGGATATTTTTGTTCTTTGGAAATGGGCTGAAAAGATGAAGGTTTGTGTCGCGAAATTAAGGAAGTAGGTTTTGGGGATGAATATTAAAGCGATTATTTTAGATTTTGACGGCGTAATTGTTGAGTCAGTTGGGATTAAGGACGCGGCTTTTAAAGAGCTTTTTAAAGGTTATCCGCAGCAGTTTGACGAGATTATAGCGTATCATATAGAGAATAACGCGACGATCCGTTTTGAAAAGTTTAAACATATTACGGAGAATATTTTAAAGCAGCCTTTTACACCGGAGAGAGAGGCGCAGCTGTGTCAGGATTATTCGAATTATATTGTTGGGAAAATTATTGCCGCGCCGTTTGTGGAAGGGTTGGAAGATTTCTTAAAAGAGTATGCCCCTCAGATGACTTTTTATATTGCCACAGTTAATCCGGAAGATGAATTCCAAAGAATTCTCATCGCTAAAAAAATCGCGCAATATTTTAAAAAAGTGTATACCTATCCCTGGAAAAAGGTGGATGCTTTTAGGGAGATTTTAAAGCAGGAAGGTTTTAGCGCGGAGCAGGTTATTTATGTCGGGGACACACAGCAGGATTACCTTGCTGCAAAGGAAACAGGTGTTCATTTTATCGGGAGAGATAGCGGGCGGCCCTTTGAAGATGCGAATGTTTTGGTTTGTAAGGATTTCTGTGAAATCAAGCAGGCTATTCAACGGAGTGCGTATGTCAGATAGTCAGGGTATGATAATACAAGATCTTTACTGTGACTATTATGAGTCTGATGTGACCCCTCAGGAATTGGTTTCATCCCATTGGCAGGAGTTTCATCAAAAAGTGAATGTGCATATGGCCGAGGGCAAGATTGACGCGCTGCAAGGATTCGGGTTCGGGGATATGGAGTATCGGTCTTTGCCGACACGGATTTTTTCGTGGCTGACGATTTTAAGTTATTTGTGCCATTTGAAAAATCGTGGTGAAATTTTAAAGATGAAGAAGGTGGCGCGTCCGATAGCAAAAAAGATGGGTTTTCCTTTTTCGTATGATTGTTTTCGCCAGGCCTGCGCGTTAAGTTTTTTGTCGGAACATTTTTCAGCACAGCCCCCGAAGAAGATTATTAATATTGGAGATGGCTATGGTTTCTTTTCCTCGATGTTAAAAGAAATATATCCCGAGGCAAAAATTGTTTTGGTGGATTTAGGCAAGACGCTTCTTTTTCAGTCCTATTATTGTCAAAAGGTTTTTCCCCAAGCAAAACATGTGTTGGTCAAAGCGGGCGAACTCGTTGATAACCAGGCAGATTTTATTTATTGTCCAAGTGAGCTTCTCTCAGAGCTTGATGATCAGAAATTTGATTTCGCGGTTAATATTGCCTCGATGCAGGAGATGAATGAGGAAACAGTTAATCAGTATTTTCAGTTCTTACGAACACATCTTCATCAGGAGAATAGGTTTTATTGTTGTAATCGGGAAGAAAAGCGTATGGCGCAAGGTGAGATTTCAAGGTTTTTATCGTATCCTTGGCAGGCGGAAGATCAACATTTTGTTGATGGGAAATGTCCGTGGTATAAATATGTTTTAAGTCATCATCGTACCGAAAAGGGGCCGCAATTAGGAAAATGGCGTATTCCTTTGGTGAATTATTTTGATGGAGAAATGTTTCATCGATTTTCAAAGTTAAATGTTATGACGAAAAAATAAAAGGTGAATGAAATGGCGAAAAAAGATTATTTGAAAGACTTTTTTAATTTAGAGGGGAAAGTGGCGGTCGTGATCGGTGGCGGAGGTCATTTGTGCGGGGAGATGGCGCGTGGGTTAGCGAAGGCGGGTGTGTCGGTTGCGGTTTTGGATTTGCGGCAGGAAAAAGCGGATAAGGTTGTTAAGCAGATTCAAAAGGCTGGGGGCAAGGCCATAGGGCTCGCGTTTGAAGCAACGGATAAAAATAGTCATCAACAGATGCTTGAAGAGGTGTTAAAGCAATTTAAGAAAGTAGATATTCTTATTAATGGCGCGGGAATTAACGCGCCAACGCCATTTTTAGAAATTCCAGAAGACGAATGGAGCGCGATTTTAGATTCACATATTAAGGCAACGTTTTTAGGGTGCCAGGTTTTTGGCGGATATATGGTGAAACGAAAAAAAGGATGCATCATTAATATGTCCTCGGCCTCGTCTGGCCCCCCATTATCAAAGGCCTTTACGTATTCAGTGGCTAAGGCAGGGGTAAAGAATTTAACGCAAAATTTAGCACGTGAATGGGCGCCGCTTAATGTGCGCGTGAATGCTTTGCGTCCTGGATTTTTTCCAACAAACTGGAGTATGAAGAATTTTATTACTAAACAGCGGGAGAATGCGATCTTAGGGCATACACCGATGGGGCGGTATGGAAAGCCTAAAGAACTTGTCGGAGCTGTTTTGTGGTTATGTTCGGATGCGGCAGGGTTTGCCACCGGAGCAGAGGTTGCTGTTGACGGCGGTTTTTCGTGTATGACGATTTAACATTAATAAATGGAAATTAGATCAAATGAAAGTTTTATTTGTAAGACCTAACGAAGTTGGCGCGCAGTCCATCCCTATCGGGATAACGGTTCTACAGGCATGTTTAAAGAAAGCAGGACATGATGTCCTTGTTTTTGATACGACATTTCTTTCTTCGAATTTTCAGGAGATCACCGAGCGTTATCAGGCCATGGGTTTCTTTAAGCCGGTGGATATCTCCAGTTATATCCGGTCAAAGGATTGTGACGTTGGTGAGGAACTAATGAGCGTCATTGATGATTTTCATCCGGACATTGTTGCGTTCTCGTTGATGTCCAATGATTTTCTTTATTCAAAACGGCTCGCGGAACTGATCAAGAAAAAATATCCTGACTTGTTGACTATCTTCGGCGGCATCCACCCGACGGTTGACCCGGAAGACACGATCAACCTTGATTGTGTGGACATGCTTTGTGTCGGGGAAGGGGAAGAGGCCTTGGTCGAACTGGTCGACCGGATAGAGAAGGGACAGGATATTACCGCGGTTAAGAATGTCTGGATGAAGAAAAACGGCAAGATTATTCGTAATGAGGTGCGGCCGTTCGTTGATCTGGACAATATCCCGGTCCCTGATTGTACCGGTTTCAGCCAAAAACATCTTTATCGACCATTCTGGGGTAAGGTCTATCGCATCATGGATGTTGAGATGAGCAGGGGATGCCACTTCAATTGTTTTGAGTGCATCAATTTCTATTTGAGAAAACTCTACAAAAAAGATTGTCGGTATCATAGAGAAAAGAGTTTTCCCAAAGCGATCGCGGATCTGAAGTTCATTAAGGAAAATTATAAGCCGGATATCCTCAGGTTCATGGATGAGATCATGATGCCGTGGAATGTGTCGAAAATGCGGGAATTTGCCGAGTTTTATAAAAAGGAAATCGGTCTGCCATTCATTGCCTTTGGCAAGGTCGGTTACCTTAATGAGGAAAAGGTGGATATTTTAAAAGACATGGGGTGTATTTCTTTAAGCTTCGGGCTTGAATCAGGAAATGATCATTTAAGAAAAAAGATTTTAAACCGTCATATGACTAACAAGCAGATTGTTGAGACGTTTCAGTTATGCAATCGCAAGCGTTTAAGAACGACTGCTTTTAATCTGTTGGGCTTACCGGAAGAAGGACGCAAGGAGATTTTTGATACTATCGAGGCCAACCGGCAGTCTGACCCCGGCGTGACATGTGCCGGGTTTGTTTATCCTTTTGCGGGAACGGTCTTAAGGGAGTATTGCCTAAAGAAGGGATATATTGATGAAGATGTCCCGATGGTGAATTATGACGTTGATACGGTTATCCGCAATGACAGGATCAGCAAACAAGAGCAGTATGGGCTTTTAAAGACATTTATACTTTATGTGTCTGTTCCCAAATGGATGTATCCGATCGTCCGTTTTTGTGAACTCCCCAACCAAGTGTCCTATTGGCTATATTGTAAATTGGTTAAATATTTCAGGGATAAGAATTTTAGAAAGAATGATGAGCGTTATGATCCTATCCCTGAGATTGCTGATTCGGCACCTGTATTAAATGATTTTGATGTTTCAGAGGTTGTCATTAAGAATCATTAAAAACTTTTAAAGGAATGTGTGTATGAAAAAGTTAAAGAATAAAACAGTTATTATTACGGGTGGGACGAAGGGGATCGGTGCGGCGATTGCCAAGGAATTTTATGCGGCAGGTTATCATGTTGTTGTTGGATCTCGTAAAGATAATGGCTTGGCAAAAAGACTGGGGCAGCGTGCGAAGTTTTGTCCTATGGATGTGCGAGAGGAAGAAGGCCATCAGGCCCTTGTGAAAATGGCAATCCAGTGGACAAAACAGTTAGATGTTTATATTAACTGTGCTGGGTTCTCCTCCTGGAGGCCGGTTAAGGAAATTGATGAGCTTTTTTGGGATGAGATGATTGATACGAACCTTAAAGGGACTTTTTGGGGGTGCAAAATCGCGTCAACAAAATTAAAAAAGGGCGGGAGCATTATTAATATTTCAAGCCTTGCCGGTAGGCGAGGAAGCGCGAATAATTCCGTTTATTGCGCGTCAAAGTTTGGTGTAACCGGGTTAACACAGGCATTGGCTAAGGAATTAGGGCCATCGGGGATCCGTGTCAACGCGATTTGTCCTGTGTATGTTCAGACAAAGGGTTTGTTGGATGCTTTGGATAACAACCAGTCTCCAACTCAAGGGAAAAATACACAAAAATACTTAAAGGATTTTGCAGCACAACAAGCAGCGCTTAAACGGCTTCCTTTAGGACGTGAAGTCGCGCAGACATGCTTGTTTTTTGCTTCGGATGAGGCGTCAGCCATTACAGGGCAGTCACTGAATGTCGATTGCGGAGTTTTACCACAGTAATCATTTTAGAATAGGTTGTATATATGTCGCAAAAAAAAGTTATTGCGGTCATTCCGGCCCGGATGGGGGCCTCGCGGTTTCCAGGAAAACCTTTGGCGCAAATTTTGGATTTGCCGATGATCGAGCATGTGCGACGACGGGTTATTTTGTCGGATGTCGTTGATGATGTTGTGGTCGCGACATGCGACCAAGAGATTGTTGATGCGGTTCAAGCCCATGGCGGCAAAGCTGTGATGACCGCTAATACGCATGAGCGGTGTACAGATCGCGTTGAAGAAGCGACCCAGGATATTGATGCGGATATCGTTATTATTGTTCAGGGGGATGAGCCGTTGTTTATGCCGGAAGTAGCTAAGCAACTCGTTGAACCGATGTTTCAGGATGAGGAAATCGTCTGCACGAATTTACTTTCGACAATTAAAAAGGAAGAAGACATCCAGAATACAGATATTGTTAAGGCCTTGTTAGACCAAAAGAGTAATGTGCTCTATTTTTCTCGAGCATCGGTTCCTTATCGTCGTGTAAAAGGGGAGGATGTCCCGTTGTACCGGCAAACAGGGTTGTCGGCCTTCACGAAAAAATTTTTGGTTGAGTTTTCCCGTTTAGCCCCTACACCGCTTGAAATCACAGAGTCGGTGGATTTTTTTCGTACCCTTGAACATGGATTCGCAATCCGCGGTGTTATTTATGATAAAGAATTGTATGGAGTAGATAATCCCGGAGATGTCGATATCGTAGAAAAAATTTTAGAAAGAGAGCACGAGCAGAAAAACATCTACAATCAGATTTTAAAAAGAGGAGGAGGCTGATGCTGAGAAGATGGCTTCGGGATTATATAAATCAGAAATTTGTTAGGGGAAACATTAATAAAAATGACCGCTCTGGCGCTTTGCATCGGGCGTGGGGATATATATATACAAGTTTTATTGAAGGAGATTATTTTGAGTTCGGGGTGTATACAGGTGATTCTTTAATTGAAAGTTTTAAGAATTATAAAATAGCTAAGAATTGGATTGATCATCAGTTGGTCAGTGATGAATTTTGGCGTCGGGAAACCGCCAAGAACTACAGCGGCCATGTTCCGTGTTTTCATGCGTTGGATACTTTTGCGGGTATGCCGGAAAACCAGGAGGATAATCCCACTTTTGCTAAAGGAAATTTTCTTGCGGAATATGACGTTGTCTCCAATCGATGTCAAAGGAATGGGTTAAAAGCTCCACAGTTGCAGCTATATCAGGGGTTGTTTAAAGATACACAAGATAAGCTTTATACAAATGTTGGTGACAAGAAAGCAGCAATTATTAATATTGATTGCGATTTGTATGAATCTGCAAAAGATGTGCTGGAAATTTGTGGAAAGTTCATCCAAACAGGAACGGTTTTATTGATGGATGATTATAATACCTTTTCAGCAGATAATAATAAAGGAGAGCGCAGGGCTTTTCGGGAGTTTTCAGGAAATTCTAACCTGGTATTTGAGCCATGGTTTTCTTATGCCTACACTGGACAGTCGTTTCTTTGTGTTGAAGAGAAAAAATGATGAGCAAGGTTTTTGTGACCTTAGCAACACTGAATAATACGCGTAGGGCTTTTATGCTCGTTCAGAAAATGCAAAATAAAAGTTTCTCGCAGAAAGGAATACAATGAGTGATGTTTATATTTTAGGGATTAATGTGAGCCATGATATCTCAGCGGCTCTTTTAAAGAATGGTCAGGTTCTTTATGCTATTTCCGAAGAGCGGCTCAATCGTATTAAGAGATATACCGGGGGGATTGATGCCGAGGGGATGACGAGTAAACATTTGCCGAAAGAATCTATTCAATATTGCCTGGATGCCGCGAAGGTTCATATTACGGATGTTGATTTGTTTGTTGTCTCAACCAGTATAGTGGCGAGTTATCTGGATTATCGGACCCGCGATCTTGAACGGGAAGAGATTTTGCGTCAGTTTCCTGAAGAAGTGGATCCGCAAAAAGTTCATATTGTCGGTCATCATCTGGGCCATGCGGCGAGCGCATTTTACCCGTCGGGATTTAAAGATGCCGCGATCATTATCGCTGATGGTGGGGGCAACTTGTTTTCAAAGAAAAATGACCAGACCGGTCAAGAAGAGCAATATGAAGAACGTGTTTCAATTTACCATGGGCATGACAAAGATATTGATTTGCTGATGCAGTGTTTAGATGGAGTCCCGTCAAGCGGATATCTTTCGAATAAAAAACATTGTTCGTTGGGTGATTTTTATCAGTCAGCAACGATGTTCATAGGTTTTAAAACTGGGGATGAAGGCAAGACCATGGGGTTGGCCCCGTATGGCACGGATCGATTGTATAAAGATTTTATGGATGCGGTCCATTATGAAAATGGTGAATTAAGTATTCAGGAAGATTATCAATTTAATAAATGGAATGATATTTCTAAAGAATTCTATTCCGGCCGGTTCGGGCAGCCGCGTAAACCTTGGGAGCCTTTGCGGCAGGTCGATAAAGACGTTGCTGCCGCCGTGCAATATGTTCTTGAAGAGGTCTTGATCAAGATCGCTAATGATGCGTATCAAAAGACACAATCAAAAAATCTTTGCCTGGCAGGTGGGATTGCATTAAACAGTGTAGCGAATAAGAAGATTTTAGATAATACGCCTTTTGAGAATATTTTTGTCCAGCCTGCGGCGAGCGACGATGGATGCGCGCTTGGCAATGCCCTATTAGGGTGGGTGAAATATCAAAATAACCCCAGTGTCTGGGAGATGAGAAATGCCTATTTAGGAAGGTCATATTCCGACGAAGAAATTGTCAAGGCTATTGAAAAGAACCGGTTTTGGTGTTCGCCGATCAAGGCGGAGAACGTTGTTAAGAAAACAAGTGAACTTCTTTCTAAAAAGAATATTATCGGCTGGTTTCAAGGCGGGTCTGAATTTGGCCCGCGGGCGTTAGGGCATCGAAGTATTTTGTGTGATACGCGGTTTCCGGATATGAAAGATGTTTTAAACCGGCGTGTGAAGCACCGTGAGATGTTCCGTCCTTTTGCCCCGGTGATTTTGGCCGAACATAATAGTGACTATTTTGAACTGGATTGTCCGAGCCCGTTTATGCTGTTGATTGCCAAGGTCGTGGCCAAACAACCGTTACCTGCGATTACCCACGTAGATAACACAGCACGCGTTCAGACGATAACACAAGCGGATAATGGGATATATTATGAGGTGGTCAAGGCTTATTACGAATTGACCGGGGTTCCTGTGATCCTTAATACATCATTTAATGTTGCGGGAGAGCCGATTGTTGAAACACCCGAAGATGCGATTTATTGTTTTATCAGCACGAATATTAATTATTTAGTTTTAGGTGATATTATTTTACGGAAACATCCGTTGCGATGTTTGATATTGAAAACCTGGCCGCAGGATATTAAACGGATTTCTTACACAAAGTTGCGGAATTTTTATAAACGGTTTCCGTGTCTCTCTTATGTAAAAAAGAAGTTTGAGTTTTTGTTTGTCAAAAAACAGCCTGAAAACGTTAAGGTCCCGGGATAAGAATGAAGCTTAAGAGGAAATTTCAAAATGGATCATAAAATATTTGTTACGTTATCAACCTTTGCACAGCAAGGGGATGAGCCGCTTAATATCCTCAAGGAAAGCGGAATTCCTTTTATCGTTAACGAATCGGGGAAGAGGATCACGAAAGAAGAACTGATTGCGCAGGGAAAAGATTGTACCGGCGTTGTTGCCGGAGTGGAGCCTTATGATAAGGAAGTTTTTGACCACTTGCCGAATTTGCAGTGTATCAGCCGGTGTGGTGTCGGCATCGATAGCATTAATTTGGCCATGGCAAAAGAAAGAGGGATTGTGGTCTGTAATACTCCAGATGTGATTGTCCCGCCAGTGGCGGAATTGACAGTTGCTTTTGCCTTTGATCTTTTAAGGAATGTGACACAATATACACTGCTTATGAGGGAAAAAAAATGGCAACGTATGACAGGGTTTTTGCTGCAAGGTAAGAAGGTGGGCGTCCTCGGGTTAGGGCGGATCGGAAAAAGAGTGGCGGAGATGATGCTGGCGTTAGGGGCTGATGTTTACGGCGCGGATATTGCACCAGACCATGCATGGGTTGAAAAAGCAGGTGTCAAGTTAGTGTCCTTAAACGAGCTTTTGAAAATATCCGATATCTTAAGTATTCATCTTAGCTTTTCAGCAGATAATCCTTTTCAGCTTGGCAAAGAGGAGATTGCTATGATGAAACAAGGATCTTTTGTGATTAATGTTGCCCGAGGAAATTTTTTGGATGAGACAGCTTTGCATGAAGCTCTTAAAAACGGGCATTTAGCCGGAGCCGCATTGGATGTTTATTCTCAGGAGCCCTATACCGGCCTGTTGTGTGAATGTGATAACGTCATTTTAACGCCACATGTGGCGACTTTGACAAAAGAATCCCGTCTTCAGATGGAAACAGAGGCGGTTAAGAATTTAGTGGATTATCTGTCCGATGATAAATGAAACCATGCTTTTGACATGCCCTGCGTGTGCTTGGGAATTTGAGGGCGCATCCGATGAGACCATATCTTATCCATGTGATGAATCGCTGGATGCGTGTCCTCAAGAAATTCGTTTTTGTCAGCAGTGCGGGCTTGGGGTAGCGTATCCTTTATTATCTGACGAGCAATTAGAAAAATTGTATCAAAAAGGACAGTATTGGCAGGATAGCGAAACGAAGATTTTAACAGCACGCGAGTATCCAGGAAGATGCGCGGTCGCGCAGGCACAGTGGAAGTTTATCAGCATATATTTAAATAATCAGGGAAATAAAAAAGAGATTTCTGTTTTGGATGTTGGCGCGGGGCAAGGATTTCTTGGTATGGCTGCCGCAAAAGATAAACAGCTTCGTCTGGAACGATATTGCGCGGTTGAGGCGGACCCGTATTTGCGCGGTTCTCTTATTAAAACGTGGGAAAAATCTTTTTCGTATGTTCGATTTGAGGCCTCGGAATCTGTGTCTACACTTGAAGGGACTTTTGATGTTGTGATCCTTTCGCATATTATTGAACATTTGCCGGATCCCAAAATGTTTTTGAAAGAAGTTGTCGGTCGTCTTAATCCTGATGGGGTTTTATTTGTCGATGTCCCGTATCAGGATTACCGTTTCAAAAGTAATGTATTCCCACATCTTTTGTTTTTTAATGAAGAAAATTTGCGAAAGTTATTTAAAGCAGTTGGTTTGCGCGCAGAGGTTGTTGAGCGGTTTGGGAAAGATGGAGCCAAAGCCTTTATCAATAGCAAAGGAACCTCGCCCAAAGAGAAGTTAATTGTACGGATTGTCTATAAATTGCGCAAATGGTTGCCGGCATCTTTTTCTGTATGGTTTTTTGACCGTCACTTGGGTGCGAGTTTTCGGAATCCACAAGGAATTTGGATTCGGGCTTTAGCAAAGAGATCGGAGGGAAGAAAAAGTCTATGATGTATAGAGGGATAATAGAAAAGTTTTTTACGCGTTGTTTTTTTCGGGGGGGGCTGATTTTCTTGCTTTTTTTTGCCGGGACGGGATCTGCCGTATCTGAGGAGACTGTTTTATATAATACGAGTTCGGAATTTGCGGATAAAAAAGATGCTTGGAAACTGGTCGATTATGTTGTTTTTGATTATGAAATCTATGCGAGTGAAAAACTTTTAGAGACATCACGCGGTAAGGAACCGGCGATCCTGTTAGAAGGGTATTCTTCACCGTTTTCTTTTTTAGAGAAGGGGATATTGGGGATAGGCCGCGGCGAACAGAAAGATATGAAGATGCGTTTTAATGCTGGTCCCTTGGCCGGTAAGGACATGATTTTTCGCTTTAGCGTTCATGAAAAGATAAAGATTCCTATCTTAAAGCCGTTTATTTCCACGGTGTTTTATGAAGCTGTTGATGCGATTCGTTTGCATAAGAAGAAAATTCGGATTGTCATGCTGGGGGATTCTTTGACCCGCAATGGCGACTGGTCGACGCTTCTTAACCTTGATGATGTTTTTAATTATGGTGTTGGCGGCGATATGACCGAAGGGTTTCTGTTGCGGTTGGATGATATTCATGCGCATTCGCCTCGGTTGTGTTTTGTGATGGGGGGGGTCAACGATTTGAGGATGTACGAACCAGAACAAATCTTTGCGAATTTTCAATTGATGATAGAACGGCTAAAAGAGAAAAATATTATCCCGGTGATTCAGTCGACCTTGTATACAAATAAGGAGGGATGGGAGCAGGTTAATATCAGTGTTGAAAAGCTTAACGGCATGTTGAAGTCGTATGCGTTAGCGCAGGATATCACTTTTTGTGATCTTAATCAGGTGCTATCCGTTGATAAGAAATTAAGTTTAAAGTATACCAAGGATGGGGTCCATTTAAATAAGAAAGCTTATGCTCAATGGGCGAAAGTTCTTATCCCGTTGATTAAAGAATTAGACCAATGAAACGCGTGTGTTTTTTAGGAGGGAGATATCTTGAGTAAGTATATTGTCTATTTTATTTTGGGGAGGATGTATTGTTGGTTAAGAGGAGTTTCCTTCGGGAAGGGCTTGAGGACTTTTGGCCGCCCTCTGATCCGTAAACATCCGCAAGCCAGGATCATCTGCGAGGATCATGTCGTTTTGAATAGTGATTCACGGGTGAATTTGGCGGGAATCGATCATTCTGTGATCCTCGCGGCACCTTATTCCAATAGTCAAATTCATATCGGAAATAACTCGGGGATGTCCGGTGGAGTGATCTATGCGGCTGATTCTGTGACAATTGGTAACCACGTTAATATCGGCGCTAACACGTGTATTTATGATACAGACTTTCATTCCCTGGATTTCCAGAAACGTCGTCAAGGTCAAGGAGTTGATGAGCAGGCTAAGCCCGTTGTTATTGAAGATGATGTCTGGATTGGAGGGCATTCCATTATCCTTAAAGGGGTGACCATTGGAAGGGGGGCCGTAGTAGGGGCTGGAAGTGTTGTGACAAAAAATATTCCTCCTTTTACGGTTTGGGCCGGGAACCCTGCGCGTCTTATCAGAGAGTTAAATCAAAAAATATGAAGCATGTTATATTTGTAAATAATCGCAAAAAACTTCAAAAGGTTATTGCAGGGGTTAGCTTACCATCTGTGTCTGTTTTGCAAATAACATATGATGCCGCGTCAAAAGATATTCTGGATTATTTAGGGGTAACGTATCCTGAAATTCATAGCATTGAGGGGAAGAAATATATTCAAGGTTTTGAGAAGATATACGCAGAGTTTATCGGAGAGCTTAACATTAAGCATGCCGGGTTGATGTGGTGGACATATGATTTTACTAACAAGAATCCCATTACAACCAAATTATGTAATTGCGTGTTTTATGCTTTGTTGGTTAACGCTATTTTAAAAGAGGATGCCGTTGAGCATTTGGTTGTGATCTGTGATGATGTTGATATTTGTCATCAGGTGCAGGAGAATTGTGCTGACCGTGATGACGTAAAGGTCATTAATTGCATAACAGGTGTTAATGTTAAAAAGATCATAAAAGAAATTCTTCCTGTGGCGGCTATTTACAAGATGCTTGTCGTGATAAAAGGAAAATTGCTTGCGCATTTTTATCTGCCTAAGTTTGGGAAACGCCTGGATAAGCATATCGTGATTATGTCGCTTCTTTATAATCCTTCATTTAAAGGAGAGTCTTATCAGGATGTGTATTTTGGCGAATTTCCGGAGTTCTTAAAAAAGAAAGGCCGTGCGTTTATCAACTTTATGGAGGTTTGTGCGCCTTATAGCGACATGATGAGAAAAACCAGGAATTTTGCCGCAGGTTGTCATATTTATCCTAAGGAATATTTTCTCTCATTTAAGCATATCTTTAAAGGCTTTGTTAAGGCCTTGGCTGGGTTTATAAAAAGAGAAAAGATTAAGGGCTGTCCTCTTGTCAAGGACGTGGATGTTAGCCTTTTGGTTAATCGGTTTATGCGCTATGAGTATACCTCAACCCATTGTCTGGCGAATCTTTTGACGTATTATGCTGTTAAAGATGTCTGTGCGGCGGTTGATGTGGAGGTGTTTTATTATCCGTTTGAGAATAGGTCATTTGAAAAGATGATGGTTATGGCCTTGCGTAAATTTTCGTCTGCAACAAAGGTTGTCGGGTATCAACATGCCTCATTTTCTTTAAGACATACAAATTTTTTGTTAGGCCCCCAGGAGCATAAGTCGATCCCGTTGCCGGATCGTATCTTGACTCTCGGTGAGGCGTCAAAGGATTTTTTAGAACAAGAAGGCAATTTCCCAAAGGGGCTTTTGCATTCAGGGTGTGCGTTACGCCAAAAGCCTTATGAGGGACGATTGAACAAAAGAAGGCAGAAGCAGGACACTACGCGTATTTTAGTGGCATTAGCAACCGACTTGGATGAGTATGTGAAAACCTTGCATTTTTTGGATGCTGCAGTAAAGGATCAAGATCCTTTTGAGATATGGATCAGGCCGCATCCGGTGTATTCCCTGGAAAAGGCTATCGCGATCGCAGGGCAACCGTCTTTCAGGTTTTATAAGGCAGATCAAGAGTCATTAGCAGAAAGTTATGCTTGGGCGGATGTGCTTGTTTATGTTCATTCGATGGTTTCGGCAGAAGGATTAATGCACGGAGTTCCTCTTGTGCGGATTGATGTGGAAAATCCATTGAATCCGGATCCTCTGATGGATTTTCAGGATTTTAAGTGGGAAGCCTTTGAGCCTTCGCAATTTAGTACTACGATAGAGCAAATCAGCCGTTTGCCCGATGAAGAATATGCTGAGCGCCAGAAGAAAGGCCGTGTCTTTGCTGAGAGGTTTATGCGTAAAACAACCGACGAAGAGTTGGAGAAATTTTTATCATGTGGATTATCAAAAAATTAAAAAGAATTTTTACTCTGAATATCCCGGTCTTTTTAAGGGCAACGTTGATTAAAATGTTTTCTTTTTTGTATCCGATGCTTCGGATAAGACCTTATTTGGCATCGCTGAATGTGACTGATAATTGCTGTTTGAAGTGTGTCATGTGCAATGAATGGGAGAATTCGCATCCTGGAGAACTTTCCACCGATCAATGGAAAGATATCTTATCTCAGCTTAGGGTCTGCGGAGTCAGAGATATAAATCTGACCGGAGGGGAGCCTTTGATGCGCAAAGACCTTGCGGTTTTAGCCCAGCATGCCACATCGTTAGGTTTAACTGTTGGGGTTACAACGAATGGGTACCTTTTAACCAAGGAAAAAGTCAGGGAACTTATGGGCGCTGGGGTTAAAACGATTTCTGTGTCTATGGATGCCGTGGGTGACGATTATGATCGTATTCGCGGGGTGCCGGGCGCATATCAGAAGTTATATGCGGCGTGTGAAATTTTATCAGAGTATAAACGTAAAGGGCAACTCTCTGTGTTTTTATCTTTTTTATTAATGAAAGACACATTAGAATATTATCAACGTGTGGTGGAAGTAGCTAAGGGTTTTGATCTTCCTGTTGCGGTTAATTTGTTTGATGTCGCACCGTATTTTTTTAAGAAAGAAGACATTAAGGATAAGTTCTGGGTCAAGAGAGAAGACCAAAAGGCCTTGAAAACGTTTCAGGAATGCATGATTAAGAATAAAGAAACAGTAAAACAATTTTCTTATCATTCCTTTTCAGAAATTAATTATTTCGCGGATTATTTTGTGGATCCATTGCAAAAAAATCTCCCATGCACGGCATCTCAAGTGAGGATTTGCATTGACCCTCAAGGCAATGTCTTCGGCGGATGCTGGGCAATGGGAACGTATGGGAATTTGAAAGAGCAGAGACTCCGGGAAGTTGTCGAGTCAGAGAAATACCGCAAAGTTCATAAGAATATGTTTTTCAAAAAGTGTCCGGGTTGTGCGTGCGGATATCCGATGAATTTGAGATATTCGGCCAGGCACCTGTGTACAGAAATGCGGTATAGAATTTCTCCTAAAACAAGAAAAGGTATATATACACCTTCTAACGATGAAACATAAGCTTGCGCTGATTATCCCAACTAAAGATCGACCTGCAGAAGTGATGCGTTTGCTTGAGAGTGTTAAGGAGCAAAGCGTCAAGCCCGATGAAATTATTATCGTTGATGGGAGCGGGACTCCGAATGCAGCGCTTAACATTGAGGAATTTTCTGGTGTTCGGATAAAGTATAAACATATCTTAAATCCGCAGTTAACGAAACAGCGCAACCTGGGCTTAACTCTTTTGGATGAAAGTATTGAGTTCGTCGGTTTTCTTGATGATGATATTGTTTTTTGTGAAGATGCCATCAAGAATATGTTGTCTTTTTGGAAAGAGGCCCCACAAGAGATGGGAGCAACGGCTTTTAATATTATCAATGAGAAGAGGCCGACTCCCCTTGTTTTTCTAAAGCTCTTGTTCTACACTGGAACTTCGAAAAGGGGGGTTGTTTTGCGTTCGGGTTATTGCACGCTTGGGTACCCGACCCAAGAGACGCGGATGGTCCAATGGATTGGTTGTGCCACAGTTTGGCGGCGGAAGATCTTTGATGAATTTTTATTCGATGAATGGTATGAGAAAACAGGGCTGTGTGAAGATTTGGATTTTAGTTACCGTGTTAGCAAAAAGTATCAGTTAGCGGTTGTCGCTGATTCTAAGGTTTTGCATTTGACTATTCCTGTCAAAGAGAGAAAAGGGTATAATTTTGATTTTGGGGTAACACAGATTCATAATCGGTTATATTTTGTGAAAAAAAACTTGGAACTTTCGGTTGGCCTGTGTCTATGGGCAGGAATTGGTCAATTGATTGAAAATATCGTGCGTGGAGTTTTTACGTTGAATAAAGGGTATTTAGTCCGTGCTTATGGGAATGTTGTTGGATTATTTATAAAATCATAAATATGTCTGCTGACCGGCCACAGAGTTATGTCGTGCATTTCTTGAATGGCGTTGTTTTAGCCTTGTTAGGCACGTTCTGTTTTCTTTATTCTTCCTTTACATCAAATTTTGCTGAGATCCATATCCGCTTGCCTTTCTTGAATTTCCCTGTGTTTGTAGGTGAATTTCTTCTATTTATATGCTTCATCTTTTTTTTATTAAAAATAAAGTATGTTCCTGTAAAATGGAATCGGTGGCATGGTGTTTTAGGGATGTATTTTTGTTGGCTTTTGATTAAGGCGTTTCATGGATTTGTGACTTATGGGCCATTAGCTTTTCGCAATGCGGCGCTTTTTTATTATCCTTTGTTTGCCCTTATTGGGTATTATTTTTACGAAGAGGGATTCCTACCTCAGAAGCATAAAATTTCTCTTTTCTTGATTTTTGTAGTGATTTTGTTGATGCAATGGGTTGAGATATATTATCTGTTTGCGTATAGTATGATTTTTATTATTCTTTTTTTAAGCGTGAAGGAACCGCGTTTAAGGAAAATAGGAGTTATCACAGGTATAGCCATTCTTTTTTTTGTTTACCGGTACCTTTTTGACGGAAACCGGTCGCACCTTGTAGGGATGTTTGTTTCATTATTATTCCTTGTTTTTTATTCCGTGTTTTTGTTGAAGAATTTGAAAGCATATTATAAATGGGGCATTGTGTTTTTGTCTGTGTTGGGTATCAGTATGAGTATTTGTGGGTTCGCGGACAAAGCAGGGCTGAAAACATTAATAACTCCGGGAAGAGTAATCGAGCTTTTTAAGGAGTATGACGCTCAAGTCCAGGAAAAAGGAAAGAATTTTGAGTTCAGGCAATTATCTACGAATCTGTATCATAGCAATAAGAGAAAGATTGGTTTTTTCCCGGTTAATAAAGCAGAGGAAAAGGCCCTGATATCGAAAAGTCATAAATCTGTTGATCAAAACAAGAAATCCGGGCAAGTCTTGGCTCTTGCGGATGTAGTCCCGCGCCCTGACAAGAAATCCGGGCAAGTCTTGGCTCTTGTGGATGTAGTCCCGCGCCCTGACAAGAAATCCGGGCAAGTCTTGGCCCTTGCGGCTGTTCCACCTCTCTTTGATTTGAGCCCTCGCTCTAAGCAGCGAACAGAAAGAAGTATTGATACGGCTTATTCCAACAGTATTTTTCGTCTTTTTATCTGGCGGGACATGCTTGTTGAATTGCTTGAGGCCAAAACTATCTTTGGGATTAATTTTGGTAAACCGCAACGATCACGGTCTCTGGAAATTTTAAATTGGGGTTTTACAGAGTGGGAGAGGGATGGATGGATTACCCCGCATAATTCATTTCTTCATATGATTTATCGTGGAGGAATTGTTGGGATAGGGTTAGTCCTTGGCGTTTTTGTTCTTCTTGTTAATTTAATCAAAAAGTCGTATCGTTCGAGATCGTTTAAAGGAGCGTTGCTGATCAGTGTTCTTTTTTATTGGATGACGATTTCAAACTTTTTAGTGTTTTTAGAATTTCCTCACAATGCCATTCCTTTCTGGACATTCCTGGGGATGACGATTGCTTTCTGTGGAAAGTTAAAGAAAAAACCCGTGCGAGTTTAATGAAAATACTTGTTGTCCACAACCATTACCTTGAGCGCGGAGGCGAGGACGAGGCAGTTGAAGCCGAAGTCCAAATGCTTCGTAAATATGGGCACGACGTTATTTTTTATGAACGTTCAAATACTGAGATTAAGGAGAAATCCTTATATCGGAAAATAAAGTTTAGTTTTAAGGATATTCGCTGGTCGAAAAAAACGTATCATGAAATTCGGAGCCTCATTCAAAAAGAGAAACCCGATCTGGCACATATTCATAATACTTTTTTGGGCATAAGCCCTTCTGTTTATGACGCGTGTTATGATGAGAATCTTGCGGTTGTTCAGACCCTGCATAATTATCGTTTTTTGTGTCCTAATGGGGTGTTTTATCGGGACGGACATATTTGTGAAGATTGCTTGAGGGAAGGGATGAAGGCTGCTGTTGTCCATAAGTGTTGGCGAGGTTCACGCCTGTTATCTTTTCTTATCGCGCAAGTTGTCCGTTCGATAAGAAAAAAAAGTCTTCTTAAACACGTTAATAAGTTTATCGCACTTAGCCAGTTTAGCCGTCAGAAGTATATTGAAAACGGGTTTGTGGATGAGAAGATTATTGTTAAACCTAATTTTCTGGATGTTGATCCCTGCGTCTCCTATGGTGATGGAAAATATGTGTTGTATGTGGGGTCTCTTAGGGAATATAAAGGCGTTCGAACATTGTTGCAGGCGTGGAAAAATGTGAACGCAGATGTGCCTTTGAAAATGATTGGTGGAGGTCCGTTGCGAGAGGAGATTCAAGAAAATATTGCTAATCAGAATATTGAGATTTTAGGTCCAAAATCCTTTAAAGAAACCTTGGAGTGCCTGCAGGGTGCGCGTTTTCTTGTTCTGCCGTCGGAATGTTACGAAACCTTTGGGCGTGTGATTGTTGAAGCCTTTGCCTGTGGAGTGCCGGTTGTTGTCAGTGATATTGGCGCGTTGGCGGAACTGGTGTCGGTTGGCCAAACAGGTTTTGTTTTTAGGCCAGGTGATGCTAAAGATTTATCTCATAAGATTAATTCTCTTTTAGAAGATGACGCATTGTGTCAGGAGATGGGGCGTAAGGCCCGACAAGAGTTTGAGTCTAAGTATACGACGGAAAAAAATTACGATTTTTTATTAAAGATTTATCAAGAGGCTTTGAAGCAGGGGAAGAACGAGGAAAGTAAAGATTCTCAAAGACAAAAGTTTAGCAGATATATATGATATAAGGATGAGTTTGTGAATTATTAAACAACCAAAAAGAGAGTCGTGATGAGTAATCTTGATACAAAATCTTCTTTTCAGGGCATTAGTATTATTATCCCTGCATACAATGAGATTCAATCCATTGAAGTTGAGGTAAGAAATGTCCTTAATGTCTTAAAGAAAGTTGCCATGCCGCAGGAAGTCATTGTGGTCGATGACGGGTCAACAGACGGGACTGGCGAGGCTTTGCGTCGGATAAGGGATATTAGGGTATTGAATCATCAGCAAAATAGGGGATATGGAGCGTCTCTTAAATACGGTATTC
This sequence comes from Candidatus Omnitrophota bacterium, assembly GCA_023143685.1. Taxonomy (GTDB): domain Bacteria; phylum Omnitrophota; class Gorgyraeia; order Zapsychrales; family JANLHA01; genus JAGLHE01. Next base: position 32,426 of record JAGLHE010000023.1, on the reverse strand, counting down.
GAAATGCAAAATACGACCTTGTCGGTATTATTGATGCCGACGGGACATATCCCAAAGACGAGATCCCCGGGATGATTAAGAAATTGATTGCTGAGAAATCTGACATGGTGGTCGCGGCAAGGTTAGGTGCGGATGTGAAAATTCCGGCAATCCGTAAACCCGCCAAAAAGATGATAGGCCTGTTGGCAAATTATCTTACTGGTTTTAGAATACCCGACCTTAACTCCGGCCTTCGTGTTATGCGAAAGGATATAGTTGAGAAATTTTTCAATATATTGCCAAGCGGTTTTTCATTTACAACAACGATTACATTAGCGATGCTTACAAATGATTATAAGGTGGATTATATCTCGATAAATTATAATGTCAGGGAAGGCAAGTCAAAGATAAGGCCGGTCCATGATACTTTGAATTTTATCATGTTGGTTTTTCGTACGGTCATGTATTTTAATCCGCTGAAGGTTTTTTTGCCGATGAGTATGGGTTTGTTTCTTGTAGGGTTTTCTCTGCTTCTTGTCCGGCTCTTAGTCGGAAAAATATTAATCTCAACAACGATAACGGTGTTTGTCGGCGCATTTGTGATTTTGGCTATCGGGCTGTTGGCTGATTTAATCGATAAAAGAATGCAGTAGTATGATGAAAAAATATCTAAACTTGCCGTCCCGATTGCGCAAGAAATGCTGTTAAGGCGCAATCGGCTTTTTGTGTATTTTCCGGTTTTGGGTATAATTACGGATATGATAAATAAAGAAATTGTAAATTGATTGAGATGTGATTGGGGTAGGCGGGAGCATGAGAAATGGGGATGGGGGCATGATATCCAAACATATCAACCTTTTTGTTGGAGAAAGTAACAATAAAATTAATAGAAATAGCGGGGCATCCGGCGGGGTTGGCACTGAAATATTAGAGTACCTCTTGAATAGCAGGAAAGTGGATATGGTTGTCGGTGTGGGTTATGATGGTTGTGACAAAGTCCGGCCGGTTTATAGAATCATCAATAACGCTGCAGAAATTCAGAAGTTAAGTGGATCAAAATATGTGTTTATGGAATTGCCTCCGCTGATAAGGTTATTGGAGGCGCATTCAGATAAAAAGATTGCGGTGGTTGTTCAACCGTGTTTTGTTAAGTTTATAAGAAGAAAATTCAAGAATGTAATATGTGTTATCAGTTTTTTTTGTGGATACAATATAGAATATGCGGCAACTGCTTATTTGTTGCATAAAGCAAGAATTAAAGAAGACGATGTTAGTGCTATTGAATATCGCGGGGGAGAGTATCCTGGAGGATTTACTGTTTTTAAAAAAGATGGCTCTGTTCGGAGTTTTGGAAAAGAGTGTTATGAGCTCATCGATTTACTGTTTTTAAGGAAAGAATGCAGTAAATGTAAATATTATATTTCTGACAGTGCGGATATTGTCCTGGGGGATGCCTGGATAAAAGGTGTAAAGAATAAAACAGTTGTTCTGATAAACACACAAAATGGCGACGATGTTATTAGAAGCATGCATCATGAAAAGTTGATTTCATTGTATGGCCTTGACGAAGAGGAATTGTTGGAAATGCATAGTCATAATTTAAAATATAAAAATTATGGTCATTCGCCGTTTATGAAATTTATTGTAAAAATATTTAATAATAAAGCAGCCCGGAAGTTAGCACCGTTTTATTTTTTCAGTTTTTTATCCCGCATACGGAGACATTTTAAAATCGGAATAAAGAAAGATTTGAAAAAAATAGAGGTGTATTATTGATGGCGACAAAACAATACTATTTTGACTTAAAAGGTGCTTTTCGGCGGGCCAGGCAGGAATATGATTATTATACAAAACGTCCGTGGGATCTTAATCAAGTTGGTGAGTTTTGGGATACGGTTACGGATTATGATGAAGTCAATGATTCGATATATCCATATTATCGCAGATTTATAAATTCTTATGAGTTGGCGATTAAATATTTACCCAGAGATGATTATGGTATGCTGGATATCCAGGCAAGATCAGGGCATGCCAGTTTATTCTGGCATAAAAAAAGAAAGATAAAAACTTCCGTTTGTGTTGATTTTTCTGACTACTTAATGTCTCTTGCTGAGAAACGGCTGAATAATTCAGGGCTCCAATATTCTCTCGTTAAAGTCTTGAAATTTCCGTTGCCGTTTGACGATAAAGAATTTAATTTTGTCTGTTCTTATGAGACCATCGAACATGTTTGCGAATATCATGATTTTGTGAGGGAATTAAGCCGGGTCATGACTGACGATGGAATTATGTTGATAACGTGCCCGAACGTGGTATGGGAATGGGTGCATTGGTTCTGTGCGATTATTAATATTAATCATAGTGAGGGACCCCATCGTTTCCTTCGTCGAAAAGCGCTCGTTAAATGTTTCGAAGCTAATAATTTGGAAATCCTTGAAGAAAATACTACGATCTTTTTACCTTTTAACAAGAAGTTCTCAATTAAAATAGACAAATTTTTAGAAAAATCATTGCCGGTTATCATTAAAAGATGTTTCGGCCTCAGGAGGACGTTTGTTTTAAGAAAGAAACATGGGTGTCTTTAGAATGTCTAATGATTCAAATCTTGACTTAAGTTCTTTGGAAGAGAACTCTTCAAACAGCGGGCTGCATATTGCTATCCTTGTCGGCATCACCGCGCTTGTCTTTTTTTTTCTATTCCGTCAAATCGATATCGTTAATGTTGTTTTTTTGCTAAAGAACATTTCTTGTGTGCATTGGGTGTTAGCCTCGACACTGACATTATCATTTTTTGTCATTATTGCTGTTCGGTGGAGGATTGTATTGCTTAGTATGGGATTTCACATTTCGCTGAGAGAATCGTGTGTTATTATTTTAGGGGTTTGGCCAATCAGCACAATCTCTCCCTCCAAATCAGGTGATTTATTAAGAGCTATTAGTTTGCGCAAGAAGATTAAGCCCATGGTTGTGGCGGGAAGCGTGTTGACGGAAAGGATGCTTGATTTTCTTATGATCGCCGTATTTGCTTTAATGGGGGGATTGCTTTTTCGCAGGTTTGATATAATTAGTATCGCTTCTGCAGTGATTTTTTGTGTTGTTGTGTCGGTTTGGATAACCGGAAAAAATATTAGGATACCCTTTGGACAGAAGGTAGGTGTGCAATTAGAAAATTTATTGCAGTCAATCCGCATGTTAAGAAAACAGCCGGTATTGTTAACTGCGATTGTCCTTTTGACAATACTTAAATGGGTTGCTGTTTTCGCTCAGGCCGCAATTTTGTTTCGCGGCGTCGGGGCAACGGTTCCTTTCGGGTTCATTATGGCCGCCTTGCCTATTTCTATTCTTGCCGGGTTGTTGCCCATCACATTAGGAGGCATGGGAGTCCGTGAGAGTGCCATGGTCGTATTGTTCCATGGGGTTGCAACGGAATCGCAATCGCTTGCCGTTGGTTTGTTGTATTCTTTTTTTGGATATTGGCTGCTTGCAATTTTGGGGATCCCATTTATAAAAAAAGCTCTTACTTGAAACAAATCGATTGAGCTAGATGCCATGTATGTTAAATTGATCTTATTAAAACGTATATATAGAAAATAAAATAATGAAGAAAATTTCTATCTGCATTTTTGTCTGCGCATTTTTTTTGTGCCGCCCATATCAATTGCAGCATTCGGGGTTATGTTATTCTGGAGATGATCAGTCTTATTTTGCGCACGCTACCGCAATCGTTTTTCAGCAATACCCGCATTATGATAAAGAATTTTTTACAATGGGCAAGGAGCGGCCGGAACATCCTCTCGGGCCAAGCCTTTTGGCGGCTCCGTTTGTTTATGTTTTTTCACTTGTTGACCGGGTTCTTGGGTCAGATATTGTGATTCAAAGGACGCGAGCAAATATTTCATCAAGTTGGTCATTGTTTGGTTTTGTTTTTGCCACCATTTTTTACTTTTGGGTGTCGTGTTGGCTATTGTACAAAGGGTTGCGATTCCATTTCGAAGAAAAGTTCGCGTTTTTGTCAATTGTTGCCCTGGTTTTTATGCAGGGTTTGCCGTTATTTGCTTTTCGTAGGCCTGTTTTTTCCCATGTGTATGAACTTTTTTTGCAGTCGCTGTTGATCTTTCTTCTGTTGAAGTATAGAGGGGGGATTTCTTTGAATCGAAGAAAATATTTAAAGTTGTTCCTTATTGGCATTGTAATCGCATTAATGGGGCTTGTTCGTTACAATAATATTATCATGGCTATTGCTTGGCCTTTAGTTTTAATCGGGCGGCCTTGGCGTAAAAATATTTTAAATTTGTTTGTGGTTTATGGCGTTTTTGTTTTGACGATTTTTTTGTTCAAGTTTTTACCAGAGCTTGTGCTTGATCATTCAGCCGGAATGGAAGGCGCGAGCTTTGCTAAAGGTTACTTGTTGGCGGTTCATGACCCCTTGTTTTACATGAGAAGGATTATGCATATCTTTTTTGGTATTGATTGGGGACTTGTTTTTACTGCGCCGTTTATAATTTTAGGCTTAGGAAGCCTTTTGTATTTTCGTTTTCCATTAAGAAAGGCTCTTGTCCTGATTTCTTTACCCCTTCTGGTTAATTTTGTTGTTGTTGTGCAATGGTTGGCACAAGGTGGATGGTATGGCTATCGTTATCTTGTTTTTTCATCAGTCCCGGTTTTTGCTTATCCGTTAGCATTTTTATTCCGGGCGCTTTATAAAAAAATGGGCAACAAAATGTATATTCTGTTATTTTTTATCGCTATTTTTCCATTCTTATCGATGATATGCTTTGATGGAAATAATACAAACTTGACATTAAAGCCACTGAACGATGGATATTTTGGGCGGGGAGGGTCGGATAACCTTACATATCAATTAGAGGTTTGGAAAACAGTGCTTTTTCATCCGATACAATTTTCAATTGCTATATTTAAAGGTGGAGTTCTATATCTTGTTTATCTTGCATCTTTGATTTTTCGTGTTGATAGCAAGCTTCCGGCTGTTGTCCTTTCGAGGTATCCGGTTTTTGATCTTTCCGTTTTTATAAAGATGGTGATTATTTATTTTCTACCGTTTGTCTTGTATTGGGTGAGCGGAAGAGATTGGGTGTCAGTGCTGGGGTGCGTTACCGCACGTTTTAAGAAGACTGATTCCAGTCAAGAGGTTGGCAAATGAAGAATGTAATATTTACAAGGGGAATATATGAAAAACATCAGCTTGAAAATTTCATTGTTGGGTAATGTGTTAATGGTTTTGTGTGTGTTGTTTTTGTTGAATAAGCATGTTTACCAGTTTGGTATTAAACGCTTTGTTGTCGAAATGCAGATGACAAAAAAAGAAAAAGAGTTGGCTGTTTTGGCGGTTAGGAACAAATTTGATAACAATGTGGCGTATAAACAATTAATAGAACAACGTAAACAATATTTAATGAAAACCGCAGATGTTGTCATGCTGGGAGATTCAATTACAGGAAGTGGACGGCCCTGGCATGAATTGTTGGGAGGTATTCGTGTTGCTAATCACGCGATCGGGGCAGACACAGTCTATGGATTTCTCCAGAGGGTTGATGAGATCGTTGCGTTAAAGCCTGAAATTTGTTTTATTATGGGCGGGGTCAATAGTGTTACGCAGCTCCCCGTTGAAAGTATTTATGAAGATTATGTTAAGCTTATTGTTCAGTTAAGAAACAATGGTATTGTTCCAATAATCCAGTCGACGATATATACGTCTTCCGAAGGCCATCCATATCGTAATCGGGAAATAAGAAAACTAAATAAATTATTAAAAAAATATGCCTTGGATAATGGTATAGACTTTATTGATTTGAACCATTATTTCTGCAAAGATGGTACTCTTATGGATAAATATTCGGTCGATGGAATCCACTTGTCCTTTAACGCTTATTATGTCTGGGCAGAGGCTTTGCAGCCGTATTTAAAAAAATACAATATTGAATACTAATGCAGGTAGTTTTTTTGAAAAATTGTTGGTGGCAGGGCATGCTGTGTATGGCCTGTAATTTTCAGGGAGGTGTATCATAATGAAATTAAGCATCCTGATGCCTGTGTACAATGAAAAAGAGTGGGTTGGGGAAATTGTGCGCAAGGTTCTGCAACAAGAGGTGGAGGGTATAAGTGAAAAGGAACTGATTATTGTGGATGACGGTTCTACTGATGGGACAGCTGCAATTATCCAATCGTTGGGGGAAATGTTCCCTCAAGAGATTATTGTTGCTTGTCATGAGGAAAATAAAGGAAAGGGAGCTGCTATCCGGACAGCCATCAATAAGGCTACCGGAGATATTATTCTTGTGCAAGATGCTGATTTTGAATATGACCCGGCTGAGTATGGGAGACTATTGAACCCCATTTTAAAAAATCGTGCGGATGTGGTTTTTGGAACACGTTTCGGCGGTTCTTCGGAACACCGGGTCCTTTATTTTTGGCATATGATGGGGAATAAGTTTTTGACATTCTTATCGAATATGTTTACCAATTTGAATTTAACCGACATGGAAACATGTTATAAGGTTTTTCGAAAAGAAATATTAGATCAGATTACATTGCGGGAGAACAGGTTTGGGCTCGAACCTGAAATTACCGCCAAAGTGGCGAAATTGCAGTGCCGGATTTATGAGGTCGGGGTGAGTTATTACGGACGGACTTACGTACAGGGCAAGAAAATTAATTGGAAAGATGGTGTGTGGGCGTTAGTTTGTATTTTTAAATATAATGTATTCTGCTTTCAGGTTAAGAAATAGAGGGATTGTCCTCACCTTTTATTTTTGAACCCTGGGTTTGCGGGGAGAAATCGTTTCCTGTCTTAAGTGTTATCTGCAATAAAGTGCTTTCCCGCCAATTAACTTTGTGGTAATCTAACCCTATTATAATTAATATAAATAATATAGAATTCTAAAAATGACAGAAGTTGTTGATATATTAGGTGTTAACATTTCTGCTGTTAATCTTGAATTGGCGGGTCAAGAAATTGATCGCTGGATTCAGAATAGGCAGAAGGTTTATGTTTGTGTTGCCCCGGTTTCAACAATTATGGATTGCCAAGATGATCCCGAATACCGGAAGATCGTTAATAATGCGGGGATGGTTACGCCTGATGGAATGCCGGTTGTCTGGTTGGGGAAATTAAGCGGAAATAAAACAATTCAAAGGACTTACGGTCCTGATCTTATGCGCCAGACGTGTGATGTCGGGCAGAAGCGAGGGTACAGACATTATTTCTATGGCGGGACATCGGATACCTTGCAAATTTTAGAGCAGAGATTAAAAGAGCAATTTCCGGACATTAATATTGTTGGTAAATATTCCCCTCCGTTTCGAAAAATTCAAGAAATAGAAAAAGATACCGTTTTAGAGGAAATCAATAGTTTTGCCCCGGATATTTTATGGGTTGGGTTAGGGTCTCCTAAGCAAGATTATTGGATGTCGCAACATCGCGATAAACTCAATGTGCCGGTTATTGTTGGCGTAGGAGCAGCTTTTGATTTCCTGGCTGGCGTTAAGCCGCAGGCCCCGGGATGGATGCAGAAAAGCGGTTTGGAGTGGTTGTTTCGGTTATGCTGTGAGCCGGGTCGGTTGTGGAAACGATATTTGATCGGGAATGCACGGTTTGTTTATTTAGTTATAAAAGAAAAATTGGGTTTAAGAAGGCAACGTTAGAACGAAGGGGAAGTATATGTCGAAGGAGAAGATAATCCCGATCATCATTTTTGTGATCTTTCTAGGTTTGATTTTAGGCGCAACGATTTACCATGATCCAGGGTTTGGGTTAATGGATGACCACGCGAATCTTCAGATTGTTAGTGAAATGCGTGCGGCAGCGAATCCCGTGCAGTGGTTTTTTGAAAGTCTTTGGCGAGATTTAACGTCTTGGGGTGCTTTTCGTCCTGTTTATCGCTTGTGGGTTATTGGGGCGTATTCGGTTTTTTATAATATGCCGCTGGGTTTGTATTTGGTTATTGCTGTTGTGAATATGGGTGCGCTGCTTATATGGGGGATGGTTTTTTATAAAATGATTAATGTCCGAAAGGAAGATTTTTCGCTTACGGTTTTTTTGTTCCCTTTGAGTTTTTTTCTGTTTACGCCGTTTTGGAATATCTTTATGTATATTTCGGTGAAGGAGAAGTTTCTGGTTTTTTTTACGGCGGTATCTCTGTATTTCTTTCAGAAGTCTTATGAGACCATGAAGAAAAAGGATATTGTGTGGGCTTTTGTTTTTTGTCTTATCGGTCTTTTTTCAAAACCAACCGGGATTTATCTTTTGGGGACCTATACGGTATTTGCCTTTTGTGATTGGTTGTTTTTTAAAAGGGAGCCCAAACTTTCGCGTTTATATTTTTTCCTGAATGCCGGAGCAGGGGTCCTGTATGCCTGGTTCACGACAGCTGTTCAGCTGCAGGGCGGTTACACAAAGTCTTATGGCACAAATTTGGCTGGAAAGATTATGATGGTTCCGGCCATTATTAAATTATTGTTTATTCTTGGATTGGTTGTTTTTATTTTTTCGGCGGTGAGGGTTTTAATGAAAAAAAAGGAAGGCGTCCCTTTTTATCTGATGATGCCGTTAGGGATGCTCGCTTATTTATCGATTCTTATCCCGTGGGGTTCTCAGACGTATCTTTTACCGCCGGTGACACCATTTGTTTTGGGATTGTTTTTTCCCGTTTATGCGTGGTTCAATCGAAAGCATATGATCACGCGGGTTTTGGCGAATGGGGTGCTCATTGTTCTTTTGGGGTTTGTTTTTACGGGGATTATTAATCCACGGATATCCAAGGTGGGGGATATTGCCAAGGCCGAACGGTTTATAAAAGAAAAAACGAGGACAGGAGAGGCCAGTCGATACTTTTTTCCGCCCCCCTTTGAAGAGTCGTTTCACGCGTTGATCTATTTCACGAAACAAGATATCGTTTATTTAGGGGATAGGCAACTCCGAAAAGAGATGTTGCGTGCTGATGGAAAAAACTATCTTCTTGTGAATGATGCCTGCACAGCCATTCAGCTGAAGGATGTCCGCCCGGAAAAGGAAATTTTTGCTAACGGGACATGGCGAATCATGCGTTTGGTTCAAGCGGATGGGGAAGAGGCACCATTTCTTCTTGAATTTCCAAAAACTTGTATGCAAAAGTTGAAACAAAAGATCAAAAATCTATAACAGGGGATACCGAAATGAATATTTTGGTTGGCTTGATTTATTCCTTACGCCCATGGCAGTGGATTAAAAACTTTTTTATTCTCTTGCCGTTGGTCTTTGGTGAAAAGATTTTTTCGTTTCCTGCGAATTTTCGCACGGGTATAGCCTTTTTACTTTTTTGCCTGGTTTCCGGGAGCATGTACTTAATTAATGATATTGTGGATGCCGAGAGGGACCGTGTTCACCCTAAGAAGAAAAACCGTCCGATTGCTTCCGGTAAGATTGGGAAAAAACAAGCCATTGTGGCAGCGGTTGTTTTGCTTGGTGTATCTCTTACAGGAGCCTTTTGCCTTAATATGGTGTTTGGCTTAATATGCATAACATATATAGTCTTTAATATTTTATATTCAAAGGTGTTGAAGCACGCCGTAATTATTGATGTTTTTTGTATAAGTTTCTTTTTTATCCTGCGTATCATGGCAGGGAGTGTTGTTGCGGATGTCACTTTGTCTCATTGGATGATCGCGATGACGGCTCTCTTGGCCCTGTTTTTAGGGTTTAATAAAAGACGTCAGGAGCTTCATCTTTTAGAGGAGGGGGCCATCGCGCATCGGCAAGTATTGGATAAATACAATGTTTATTTTATTGATCAGATGCTATCGGTGACTACCTCATCGATTGTGGTTGCTTATATGCTTTATACGGTAGATGCGCGCACGGTTCAGGAATTTGGAACGACGAACCTGCTTTATACGGTTCCGTTTGTTTATTACGGGATATTCCGTTATCTTTATCTGATTCATGAAAGAGAGGAAGATGGCGACCCAACCAACATATTACTTTCTGATAGAAAAATGTTGGTAAACCTGATAATATGGGTGCTGGTTTGTTGTGTCATTATTTACGGAAGTCGTTAAATATACCAAGAGGAGAGTTTTCTATGAAATTAGCGGTTACGGGTGGGGCAGGGTTTCTGGGATACCATATCTGTCACCAATTAAAGGATTTATATGATGAGATCTATGTTTTGGATATTGCCCCGATTGATGAAAAAGAATATCCACAAAATGCGCAATATGTTCAGGCGGATGTCCGGGACAAAGCTAAATTAGAAGAAATCTTTAAAGATGTTGATTGTGTTGTTCATGGCGCGGCAGCCTTGCCTCTTTGGAAAAAAGAAGAGATTTATGCGATTAATATTCAGGGCACGGAAAATGTGCTTGAAGCCGCAAAAACGAATAATATTCAAAGGGTTGTCGCTATTTCTTCAACAGCGGTTTATGGGGTTCCGGAAAAACATCCCCTTTATGAATCTGATGAGATGGTTGGTGTTGGCCCTTACGGGGAAAGCAAGATTGAAGCTGAAAATGTGTGTTTGAAGTATCAAAAGCAAGGGATGTGTGTGCCGGTTATTCGTCCGAAGACATTTATTGGAACAGGGCGGCTGGGGGTTTTTCAGATTTTATATAATTGGGTTGAAGAAGGCCGTAAGATTCCGATTATCGGTTCAGGGAAAAATCGTTATCAGCTTCTTGAGGTTGAAGATTTAGTGCAGGCGATTAGATTGACACTCACAGCTGATGCGGATAAGGCGAACGATGTTTTTAATGTCGGGGCAGAAACGTTTCACACTGTTGAAGAGGACGTCGGCGCGTTATGCCAATATGCCGGGACAGGGGCAAGGGTGATGCCGACGCCTGCAAAGGTTGTTGTCCCGATTCTTGCTTTTTTTGAATTCTTGAAACTTTCGCCCCTTTACAAATGGGTGTATGGAACAGCAGGAAAAGATTCATTTGTTTCGGTTGATAAGATTAAGAACCAACTCGGATGGACGGCACGGTATAGTAATGCCGATGCGTTAATCCGTTCGTATAAATGGTACATGGAACATAAAGAAGAAGTCGCCACCGAGGGGATTACGCATCGCGTAGCCTGGAAACAGGGTATCCTTGGACTGGTTAAGAAGTGTCTGTAGGCGTTAAGAATTTTATAATTCAAAAGGTGATTTATGTGGCGTAGAAAACGAATAATCTTTATCCGCATCGCGTATCTTTTTCTGGATATTGTGTGTGTCAGCCTGTCTGTCTTGCTGGCATGTGTTATCCGTAGAGGCACATTGCCGTTTGAACCGACTTTTCAGAACCTTTTTTTGGGGCAAACACATCCTTTTCAGTTTGTTTTTGTTTTTTGGGTTTTTGCTGTCGTGTTTTTTAACCATATACATGGATTGTACCATACCCGTCGAGAAATCCTCGAGGGAGTTGAGATCTGGCAGGTTACAAAATCCGTGCTTTTGTCCGGGATTGTAACGATTGTTGTGATTTATATTCTTAAGATTGAAGGGTTTCCTCGAAGTATTTTGATTTTAACAGGGGTGTTTATTAATATTCTGCTTTCTGTTTGGCGTTGGTTTAAAAGGCTATTTGTGAACTTTCTGGTTGTTCATGGATATAATAATTTTAATGTTCTTGTTATTGGTGCTGGAAAAGTCGGTGAAGTCTTGGCTCAGGAAATTGAAAAGCATCCCGGGTTTGGAATGAAAGTGATTGGGTTCCTTGATGATTTTAAACCATACAATGAAAGATGCGCGGGGCATCCGATTCTTGGTAAGTTGTCAGATTTGCCGAAGATTGTCAGAGAAGAATTTATTAATAAGATTTTTATCACCATTCATCACGACAGTAAGGTTTTTTTGCAGTTATTGGAACAGGCTCGAGATATGAATGTGGCTGTGCGTGTAGTCCCGCAAGGCTTTGAATTTACGACAGGGGAGCTTTTTAAATATAATGTTGGATTGATCCCTGTTTTAGAGTATTCCAATGAAGAAAATATCATTAAGCAGACAGGGAAAAGGATTTTTGATCTGCTGGCTTCCTTCTTTTTGCTGGTTCTGCTTTCTCCTGTTTTTCTTTGGTTGGCCATCCTGATTAAAAAAGACAGCCCAGGCCCGGTTCTTTATTCCTCAAAGCGTTATGGCCGACGGGGACGGAAGTTTAACATGTATAAGTTCCGTAGTATGGTGGCGGATGCCGATACGGGTTTAGAACAGCTTCAGGATGCCAACGAGGTTGACGGCCCTATTTTTAAGATTAAAAAAGACCCGCGTATTACAAAGACTGGGAAGTTTTTGCGTAGGTATAGTTTAGATGAATTGCCGCAAATATTTAATGTTTTTAAAGGCGATATGAGTCTTGTGGGTCCAAGGCCTCTTCCAATTGAGCAGATTGAAAAAGAAGACCTTCGACAATTAAAAAGACTTGCTGTTCGACCGGGGATCACCGGATTATGGCAGATCCGTGGGCGAAGTGATATTTCTTTCGCGCGTCTTGTGAAATGGGATATTTGGTATATTAATAATTGGTCATTCTGGTTGGATTTGAATATTCTTCTACAAACTATCCCGGTTGTTTTAAAAGGGAAGGGGGCTTATTAGAGGACAGAAGACGGAGGACGGATAACAGAGGACAGAAGACGGAGGATAGAAGATTAACTCATCATGAATACACTTGCTGTTATGGATCGAATAGATAAAGCTATTCGATTTTTTATTTATACACTTGTTTTTGTTTTGCCATACAGCACAGCGGCTGTTGAATGTTGTGTTATCGCCGCGTCATTGCTCTGGATAATAAAACGATCAATCCTTGCAAGACAAGAGATTAGTCAGCGTCCTGATTTGAAAGAAAAAGTTTTTTCATCTTTAAAATCATTTTGCCCTAAAGATAATTTCTTGAATGTCCCTATTGCTTTTTTCCTTGGTGCTTGTCTGTTATCGACCGTTGGAAGTGCTTTTTTTGAAGTTTCTCTCCAGGGGTTTATACGGAAAACCTTAGAGTGGTTTGCAATTTATTTTTTAGTTTTAGAGGTTTTTACTAGCGATAAATATATCCGTCGATTTTTGTGTGTTGTTCTTTTGACAACTTTTTTAACGTGCATAGATGTATTGATCCAATTTTATATTACCGGACATGATATATTTCGCGGCAGGGAAGTTTTTGGGGGCAGGGCTACCGGGCCTTTTAAGCAGGCCAACATGTTAGGGGGGTATCTGGCCTGTGTCAGTCCGTTAGTTTTTTCCGCTCTTTATGTGATGAGAAAGAAATCATGTGCGCGATATTTTATGGCTGTGTTTTTTGTGTTTGCTTTGTGGGGTGTTTTTATTAGTTTTTCGCGAGGAGCATGGGTGGGGCTTGGAGCTGGATTGGTGTTTGGCCTGTGGATAACTAAGAGAAAAGTTGCTGTGATGGGAATTGTGGGCTTATTGGTATTGATGTTTTTTTCCTACAGTTTTTTGTCTGCAGAGATGAAGCATCGGTTTCGTGTTGATCCGGATAATATTACGGCAACAGCCCGGTGGCGGGTTGATTTGTGGAAAGGGAGCTTTAAAATGATCAAAGACCGCCCTTTCTTTGGGCATGGTTTGAATATTTACATGAATCTTTTTCAAGAATACCGCACAAAACTCTCCGGGCAATTTGAATATTGGCCTTCTTACGCTCATAATTGTTATATCCAGATTGCGGCAGAAACAGGAGTTGTGGGCTTAAGTTGTTTTTTGTGGATAATAGGTTTGTTTTTTAAGAAGGCAGGGGAAAGGTTGGAAGTTTTTTGGCAATCTGGAGAGGAGGGGGTTGTTTTTGTAGGGTTGACGGTTGGGCTTTTTATTTTTCTCGTACATAGCTTTTTCGATACCAATTTTTATTCTTTGCAGCTTGTGGCCTTTTTCTGGCTTTTGTTGGGGGCGGCAGTCGCTATATATAATAATATATTGAAACATAGTAGTATTTGTGTTACAAAAGAGACTTAAATATATTGATACCAAAGGGAAAAGTATATGGCACGGCGAAAAAGAGCTCTTATCACAGGGATTACCGGACAAGATGGCTCATATTTAGCAGAATTTTTGTTGGAAAAAGGCTATGAGGTCTATGGCATTATCCGCCGGTCGAGTTCTTTTAATACAGAGCGCATTGATCATTTTTACCAGGATCCGCATGCCAGGAATGTTCGTCTTAAATTGGTTTATGGAGACCTGAATGATGCGAGTTCCTTAAACCGCATTTTAAAAACAATTAAGCCTGATGAAATTTATAATTTAGGCGCGCAAAGTCATGTGCGTGTCAGTTTCGACATCCCGGAATATACCGGAGAAATTACAGCTTTGGGGACAACCCGGTTGCTGGAAGCGATAAGGGATTCAGGGATTAAGACGAAGTTTTACCAGGCGTCAAGTTCTGAAATGTTTGGAAAAGTTTTTGAATGCCCCCAGAGTGAGAAAACACCTTTTTATCCACGAAGTCCTTATGGCGCTGCCAAGGTCTATTCTTATTGGATGACCGTTAATTATCGCGAGGCGTATGATTTTTTTGCCTGTAATGGAATTCTTTTTAACCACGAATCTCCTCGTCGGGGTGAGACTTTTGTGACGCGAAAAATCACGACGGCCTTGGCGCGTATCCAGCATGGTGTTCAAGACAGGCTCTATTTGGGGAATTTAGACGCGAAAAGAGATTGGGGTTTTGCCGGAGATTATGTGGAAGCGATGTGGTTAATGTTGCAGCAGGATAAGCCTGATGATTATGTGATTGCGACAGGAGAAACTTATTCGGTTAAACAGTTTTTGCAGGAAGCGTTCGGTTATGCTGGCCTTGATTGGAAAAAATATGTTGAAATTGATGAGAGATATTTTCGGCCATCAGAAGTTGATATTTTGATTGGGGACAGTTCAAAGGCTCAAAAAAAATTAAAATGGAAACCAAAGGTGAAATTTAAAGAGCTAGTGCGAATGATGGTGGACGCGGATATGGATTTGGTCAAGAAAGAGTTGCACGGTACTTTAAATAGCGCGAAACCACGCTAAAATAAATGAAAGTAAAATTTTGGAATAATAAAAGAGTTGTTGTTACCGGTGGGGCTGGGTTTCTGGGGAAAGCTGTTGTCGCTCAGTTAAAACAACGAGGCGCACGGCATATTTTTGTCCCTCGCAGCAAGCAATATGATTTGCGAAAACCGTCAGCGATTAGACGGATGCTAAAGGATTCTAACCCGGACATTATCATTCATCTAGCGGCTGTCGTTGGGGGGATTGGCGCTAACAGTGAGAACCCTGGAAAGTTTTTTTATGATAATCTGGTGATGGGAACTCATTTGATTGAGGAGTCCCGCCTTTTTGGTGTTGATAAATTTGTGGCGATTGGGACGATCTGTGCTTATCCGAAATTTACAAAGGTCCCATTTAAGGAAGAAGATATTTGGGATGGATATCCTGAAGAAACAAATGCTCCTTATGGGTTGGCAAAGAAAATGTTTCTTGTTCAGTCGCAGGCTTACCGTCAGCAGTATGAGTTTAACTCGATTTATTTGCTTCCTGTTAACCTTTATGGCCCGGAAGATAATTTTTCGCCGCAGTCTTCGCATGTCATCCCGGCTCTTATTAAGAAATGTTTTGACGCGATAAAGAATGGGGAGGATGTCTTGGAGGCCTGGGGCACGGGCAAGGTTACGCGTGAATTTTTATATGTGGAAGATGCGGCTAGAGGAATTGTTCTGGCGACAGAGAAATATAATAAACCGGAGCCGGTTAATATTGGCGCCGGGTTTGAGGTCTCAATTAAAGATCTTGTGGAAATGATTGTTCGAATAACAGGGTTTAAAGGTAAGATTGTTTGGGATAAAACGAAGCCGGATGGCCAACCCCGGAGATGTTTAGATACCCTCCGAGCTCACCGCGAGTTTGGTTTTAAAGCGAGGGTCAGTCTGGAAAAAGGGTTGCAAAAAACCATTTCTTGGTACAAACAAGTCTGCGGTTAATTTCTTTATGCGTAAAAAAATACTATTTTGGTGTGACCAGATAATGGTTTATTCCTTTTATTCGCTGATCGGTATTTTGCCTGGCTCGACAGCTTTGGTTGAATCCGTCGCGACTATGGTTATTTTTATTTTTTTTGTGAAAAGAGGTTTTTTGTATGCGTTTGAGCTTAGAGAAAAATCATTACAAGGACGGCTTTCTTTTTCGCAAAAAATAAATATTTTCATTTCTTCTGTACGTCCTCCCAAGAATTATCTTAATATCGCGATAGGTGCCTTTGTTTTGATGAATATATTGTCAGTTGTTTTTAGTCAATATCCATGGATTAGTATGAAGGGCTTTGTTACTAAATGGTTTGAGGGCGTGGTGTTGCTCTGGGCGTTTGTGGAGTGCATGAAAACAAAGAAGCAGATGCGTATTTTTTTGGTTATATTTTTTGCGGGTGTGTTTATTACTATTGTTAACGGCTTAACTCAATATTTCCATGGAACAGGTTTTATTCGAGGTTATTCTTTGGTTGAAGGTAGAGTTTCTTCTGTTTTTAAACATCCTAATGATTTTGGGGCATATCTTGTTGTTGCTGTTTTAATTTTGGTAAGTTTTTTAATGCTTTGGGTATTTAAGAGCCCGCGTGGCTATGGGGACTCTTCGCGAGATCCTCGTAGACGACGTGTGGTGTTATGGTTTGTGAAGATATGTGTGGTTGTTTTGTTTGTTGGGGCTGGGCTGTGTCTTGGTTTAACATTTTCTCGTGGAGCATGGGTTGGATTTTTGTGCGGCATTGTATTCTTGGGTATTCAGAGGCCTAAAATAAGTGTACAGCTTTTTTTAATCAGCGTTGTTTTTTTGATAATGTTTTCATCAGAATTAGCGGAAACACGGAATGTTGCGTTTTTGTCAGACAATACAAAAAATATTGAAAGGGTTGTGAATCAATATGAGCAAGAGGATGCGTCCATATCTTCTTCATGGATGGATAGAAAAATCTTAATGTTGAAAGAGAGTTTAAGGTTTAATGGTGGTGGTGGGATGGGCCGAGATGGATTTTGGAAAGAGGCGTTGGGAATTATTCGGGCTTTCCCTGTTGTGGGTGTCGGGGTAAATACGTACTCAAAAGTGGTACAAGATTATAAAGAAAGCTGGGGAGGGTATCCGCATAATTGTTATCTTCAGATGGCTGCAGAGATAGGTATTTTAGGTTTGGTTTCATTTTTGTGGCTTGTTTCGAGGCTGATTCGAACGGCTTTAAAAAGATCAAAAGAGATTGAAAGTTCTTTTCTTTCGATATTGTCATTTGGCAGTATGGCCAGTTTTGTGGGTTTTCTCATCCACAGTTTTTTTGACACTAATTTTTATTCCGTTAGGCTTGGTGTTTTGATGTGGATTTTGATGGGAATGATTATTGTGCCTTCGTATATTGCCCGCAGAGAAGAGAAAGTCGTGTAGCTTGAGGAAAAAGATTTTATGTTACACAGCCCCAACGGTTCTAAAAATTATAAAAAAATAGTGTTTTTTGTTGTGGTTATCTTGGGATTTGGGTGTTTGCGCTTATCCGAAGCCATGACACCTGTTGCCCATTATGGGAAAGCCTTTTATAGGTTAGGGCAAAAATATGGGCTACAAGACAAAAAACAGAAAGCGTTGATAGCTTATGAAAAAGCATCTTATTTTGATCCAGGGTTAGCAGATGTTTATTATGAACAGGGTAAAATTTATTTTGAGAAAAGAGATTATCAAAGAGCTATTCAGTTATTGCAAATGGCGATCTCTCAGTATGGGGGAGATTTGCATGGGGCGTATCATCAGTTAGGGTTGACGTATCGGGAAATCGGAGCCTATACGAGAGCAGAGAAATCTTTTCAGAAAGCGATAGAGCTAGGACAAAATCGGTGTTATTCGCACTATGGTTGTCCTTTTGGGTATTGGTATGAATTAGGGGTGACATATCAGATGATGGGGGAGGGAGAAAAAGCTTTGTACCAGGCTGCATTAATAAGTGCAAGAGGCGACCCTTCGCTGGCAGAAGAATTGAGGAAGAAGTTGAAAGAAATGAAGCCGGATGGGGTGTGAGGAATTTTATTGTGAGTTTTTGATTCGCCAACGTTGACAAAGGGCAGTGGATATATATAATAGAAATAAATTTAGTTTAAATAATATAGTAATATTAGAACAAGGCAGAGGAAAAATGAATAAATTAACAGTTAAAGATTTGGATTTGAAAGGGAAGAAAGTTATTGTGCGCGTTGACTTTAACGTGCCGTTGGATGAAAATTTGAATATTACAGATGACAGGCGGATAGCAGCCGCATTACCAACTATTCAGTACATTTTAGAGCAAGATCCGGCAAAAATAATTTTGATGAGTCATTTAGGGCGTCCTAAAGGGGAAGTAGTTGAGAAAATGCGCTTAACCCCTGTTGCTGCAAAACTGGAGGAACTTTTAGGGCAAAAGGTTTTGAAGCTGGATGACTGTATCGGCGCTAGTGTTAAAGAAGCTGTGGATTCCAGTGAAGAGAAGGTTATCCTTTTAGAGAATTTGAGGTTCCATAAGGAAGAAACAAAAAATGATCCGGAGTTTGCGAAAGAACTTGCTTCTTTAGCAGATGTGTATGTTAATGATGCCTTTGGAACAGCTCATCGCGCGCATGCTTCTACAGAGGGGACGGCTAAGTATCTCCCTGCTGCGGCAGGGTTTCTTTTGGAGAAAGAGATTAATTATTTGGGGCAGGTTGTAGAGAACCCTGAAAAACCTTTTGTTTTGATTTTGGGCGGGGCAAAGGTTTCTGACAAGATTATGTTGATTGAAAACATGTTGTCTAAGGTTGATGCGATTTTGATTGGTGGCGGGATGGCGTATACATTTTTAAAGGCACAAGGAACACAAATCGGGATTTCTCTTTTAGAGGAAGATAAGATTGATACAGCAAAGTCCATTCTTGCAAAGGCGCAGGAAGCAGGGGTCAATATTGAGATTTCACGGGATTATGTGGTTGTGACGGATTTTGCCAAACAGGAAGAAGCCAGGATAGTCTCTGGTGATATTGATGATGGATGGGAAGGGGTGGATATCGGTCCTGATACACGAAAGAAATTTAAGGATATTTTATCTACTGCCAAGACTATTGTTTGGAATGGGCCTGTCGGGGTTTTTGAGTATGACGCGTATGCGGAGGGGACTAAGGATTTGGCACAATACATCTCCGGATTAGATCAAGTAACTTCGATTGTTGGTGGCGGGGATACAGCCGCAGCAGTTGGCAAGTTTAATTGTGAAGAAGGTATGACGCACATCTCAACCGGTGGTGGCGCGTCATTGGAGTTGTTAGAAGGTAAAGAGTTGCCGGGTATCGCGGCTCTTGGGGATAAATAATTGAGCATAACTATTTGTGCTCGTCAGCGTTTTAGTATCAGTGTTCATCTGTGTTAATCGAAAGGAATAAAAAATGAGAAAAATCATCATTGCAGGAAATTGGAAATTAAACAAAACCGCAAAGGAAACAACTGAATTGATTAATTTGTTGAAAAGAGATTTAAGTGATATTTCAGAAGTTGATTCAGTTGTTTGTCCGACATTTATTGCGTTAGCTGATGCACGCGACGCACTGGATGAATCAGGAATAGGGCTGGGTGCACAAAATATTTATTGGGAAGATTCCGGTGCTTTTACCGGCGAGATTTCAGGGCCTATGCTTAAAGATTTAGGTGTTCAATATGTTATTATCGGACATTCTGAGAGGCGTCAGTTTTTTGGAGAGACGGATGAGACTGTTAATAAAAGAATTAAGGCCGCGTTAAAGAGCGATCTTCTTCCTATTGTTTGTGTAGGCGAAATGCTGGAAGAACGCGAGGCTGATAAGACTTTTGATGTGATTAAGGCTCAATGCCAGGGTGGTTTGAAGGATTTGACTGCTGAGGAAATGGGAAAAATCATTATTGCTTATGAGCCGGTATGGGCGATCGGAACAGGAAAAACAGCGACACCGGATCAGGCGCAGGAAGTTCATAGATTTATTCGGGATCTCTTGGCAGAGATGTTTAACGGAGAGATCGCGGGTGCAACACGTATCCAGTATGGCGGAAGTGTTAAGTCGGAAAACACAAAAGAGTTGATGGGCCAGCCGGATATTGATGGTGCGTTGGTTGGAGGCGCGAGTTTAAAGGCGGATTCTTTTGCGGCGATTGTGAAGAATTCATGCGGGATTGAGAAGTAACGGGCTACGAGCTACGTGCTACGGGCAACGGAAAAAGTGAAATAGAGAGCTTAACGAAAGAGAGAAGAAGATGACGGGGTTATTTATTTTTGTTCATACCGCAGCAGCTGTATTGCTGATAGTTGTGATTTTAATGCAATCCGGCCGTGGCGGTGGATTGACAGAAAGTTTCGCGTCAGCGGAATCCATGTTTGGCGCAAAGACAAATGAGTTTATGGTTCGGGCAACAACAATTTTGACATGCGTTTTTTTGGCTACGAGTGTGACACTGGCTCGTCTTTCAGCCAAAAAAGATCAGTCCTTGATTTCGCCGACAACTGTCGAGGATGTTGTTGGGCAGGAAAAGTCTGAAGAGTTGCCAGGCCCGGAAGAAACTGTTCAAAAGGAGGCGCCGGAACAAGAGCCTGCTATCGCGACTCCGGAAGCAAAAGAAGAATAGTTTTAAATGATTATTATATCCCATGTGAATTTTTAATCGTTTAAGGATTCATGTGGGATCAATTTTTTGTAGTATGGAAATTGAATGGCAAAAAAAAATCTTTTCTTGAAATCCCTTCTTCGTGTATCTAAAATTTATCCTTTAATTATTCTGTTTCTCCTGGGGGTAAATTCTGTTTATGCCGAAAGTCAGCCTTCCTCTAAATATGGAGGGACGTTAGTGCTTTCAACCACGTCTGATCCAAAATCTTTTAACGCGATCACAGCAAAAGAAACCTCAACAACTATGGTGACTGGTCATATTTTTGAAGGACTGACCACAACCAGCGGTGTCACAGGCCAGGTGGAACCTTTGTTGGCAGAGCGGTGGGAGGCCTCTGGCGATGGGTTGACGTGGACGTTTTATCTGCGGCAAGATGTATTGTGGACAGATGGGCATCCTTTTACGGCAGATGACGTGGTCTTTACCTTTAATGAACTTATTTATAATGATGATATTCCAAGTTCGGCACGGGATATCTTTACGATTGAAGAAAAAGAGTTTGTGGTTGAAAAGCTGGATGATTTTACGGTTAAGTTTACTTTACCGGTGAAGTTTGCTCCGTTTTTGCGGGGTATGACTCAAGAGATTCTTCCGGGACATCTTTTGCGAAAATCAGTAGAAGAGGGAAAATTTAATTTTACATGGGGTATCGATACCCCGCCGGTAAATATTGTTGGAACAGGCCCGTATAAGCTGACGGAATATCGACCGGGAGAACGCCTGTCCTTTCACAGGAATCCTCGTTATTGGCAGACCAATGATGAAGGAGAACAGCTTCCATTTATTGAGAAGATAGTTTATCTGATTATTCAGAATCCGGATGTGACATTGTTGAAATTTATGGATGGCGAATTGGATTATTTAAGTTTACGTGGAGCTGATTTCCCGTTGATTAAGCCGTTAGAGAAGCACGGCAATTTTACGGTTTATGATGTAGGCCCGGCATTCGGAACCAATTTTATTACTTTTAATCAAAATCGCGGAATGAATCCGGAAACAGATAAACCGTTTGTCTGTGAACATAAATTAGCATGGTTTGTGAATCGCGATTTTCGTCGAGCGGTCGCGCATGCGATAGATAAAGATAAAATTATTGAAATTGTCATGAATGGGTTAGGGTATCCCCAGTCTTCAGCCATGAGTCCGAGCGCGGGCTTTTTTTATAATGAGGATGTTCATCAATATGATTATGATTTAGAGAAAGCTAAAAAGATTTTGGATAAACAAGGGTTTCGTGATCGGGATGGAGACGGGGTTCTTGAGGATAAGCAGGGTCATAAATTGGAATTTAATTTATATACGAATTCAGGCGGGACAGAAAGGGTTCAGATTGCTTCAATCATTCGTCATGATCTACAAAAGCTTGGGATGAAAGTTAATTTTTTGCCGTTAGAGTTTAATAATTTGGTAAGTAAGTTAACCGCGACTTTTGAATGGGATGCGATGATCATCGGGTTAACCGGCGGGGTAGAGCCGCATTTCGGGAAGAATGTTTGGGATTCAAGCGGTGGACTGCATATGTGGTATCCCCGGCAAGAAAGTCCGGCGACATCGTGGGAAAAAAAGATTGATGAGATTTTTAATAAAGGTGTTCAGGAGCTGAATGAAAATAAACGAAAAAAATTGTATGATCAACATCAGAGGATTGTTTCGAAAGAATTGCCAGTGATTTATACGGTGTTGGGGAGTAGTGTGTTTGCGACCCGCAATCGTGTCGTGGGTTTGAATCCCACGAGCCTGGGTGGAGCATTTCATAATTTGGAACATATTTATATGGAAACACAGATCAACGCAGATAAAAAGCGCAGATGAGCGCAGATGCGAGCCACGGAATAATGTTATGTTAAAATTAATTATTAGACGATTATTAATTGCCATTCCTCAATTAATCGGGATCTCTTTGATCACATTCGCGTTGATTCAGTTGACGCCGGGCAATTTTTTTGACACCTTGAAACTCGATCCGCAGATTTCTCAACAAACCATCGAGCGTTATGAAAAGCTTTATCGTTTGAACAGCCCGTTTTGGGAACAATATGGCGCATGGTTGTGGAATTTTATCCAGGGAGATTTAGGGCATTCATTTTTTTATAATGTCCCTGTCGCGAAAATTATTTCCTCACGATTATTCAATACTTTTATCCTTTCGTTGGCGGGATTTTTATTTACATGGTCCGTGGCCTTGCCGTTGGGGGTGTGGGCCGCAGTGCGGCGTAACCGTTTGAGTGATAGGTTGGTTCAGTTTTTTTCTCACATGGCCTTGTCCTCACCAAGTTTTCTTTACGCTATGCTGTTGCTTTTTATTTTTAGCCGCATTGGGGGGTTGCCGTTAGGGGGGATGCACAGCGCGCATTATGATGATTTGAGTTTTTTGGGGAAGTCCTTTGACCTTCTCAGGCATTTGGTTATCCCGATGCTGGCGATTTCGATCGGGTCGATCGGAGCATTGCAGCGGATCATGCGAGGCAATATGTTAGAAGTCATGCGTCAGCAATATGTCTTAACCGCGCGTGCTAAAGGCTTGCCTGAAAATTGTGTGATATATAAGCATGCATTGCGTAACGCGATTAATCCAATGGTCACGCTATTAGGATATGAATTTTCAGCCCTTTTAAGCGGGGCAGCTTTGGTAGAAATTATCTATAGCTGGCCGGGATTAGGGTCTTTGATGCTAACTGCGGTACGGTCTAAAGATCTTTACCTTGTTATGGCGAGCATGATGATGGGTGGGATTCTTATTTTAATCGGGAATTTGTTAGCCGATATTTTGTTGGCGTTTGTGGATCCAAGAATCAGGTATGATTAACTACATGAAACGTATTCGCAAGAGAAACAAAATGCGAAATACGGGATATGAAATACGACGTTTATTATGTCCAAAAAAATTAAATCATTAAGCCAATTTCAATTAGCCATGCAAGGGTTTAAGCAGAACCGTTTAGCGGTTGTGTGCGCGTGGATCCTCGGGATTTTTTATTTTTGTGCTATCTTTGCGGATTTTCTGGCGCCGTATTCATTTAAGAATGAGGAGAGGAATTATTCGTATTGCCGGCCAACGGTCGTTCGGTTTGTTGACGAGGGGCGGTTATCGCGTCCGTATGTGAATGCGATGCAGTTGACTTTTGATGAATATCATAAGCGCGTTTATCAGGTAGATGCACAAAAGAAATATCCGATACGACTTTTTATAAAAGGGGATGAATATAAAATTCTTGGCTTGATTCCATGTTCTTATCATTTGTTTGGTGTGGAAGATCCAGGACGGATTTATTTGTTCGGTGCGGACGCGCGTGGTCGGGATCTTTTTTCCCGCCTTTTGTATGGAGGGCGAATATCGCTTTCGATCGGGGTGATTGGGGTTGCGATCTCTTTTTCGATTGGGCTTTTGCTCGGGGGGATCGCAGGGTATTACGGTGGACTAACGGATGAAATTATTATGAGGATTTGTGAAATGATGATGATGATCCCGGGGTTTTATCTTTTGCTGGCATTGCGAGCCGCGGTGCCGGATGATTTTAATTCTATACAGGTATATTTTTCGATTGTGATTATTCTGTCCTTTATCGGGTGGGCAGGATTGGCGCGTATTATTCGGGGAATGTGTTTGTCTTTAAAGACAAGAGAATATGTTTTGGCAGCCAAGGCTATGGGGGTTTCTGATATCAGGATTATTGTTCATCACATTTTACCGCATACCTTGTCTTATTCAATTATCGCGATCATGCTCAGCATCCCGGGATATATTTTGGGAGAATCAGGCCTGAGTTTGTTGGGGTTGGGGATTGTTGACCCGTATGCGAGTTGGGGGAATATGCTTTCTGATGCGATGAGTGTCGTGCATATCACCTTTGCGCCATGGATCCTTTTACCAGGGATCTTGATTTTTATTACAGTTATGTGTTTTAACGTGATTGGGGATGCGTTAAGGGATTGTTTGGATCCGAAGTTTAAAATGGAAGAAATATAAAGAAAAGAAGCGCAAAACTACGCTAAACTTTACGCAAAGCTACGCTAAATATGCTATTAGCAATCAAAAATTTATCAATCCATGTTTCCACGCACATCGAGAAAAAGGTGATTGTGGATGATGTCAGTTTTAATGTGGGGGAGAAGCGTGTCGTTGCTCTTGTCGGCGGGTCTGGAAGTGGCAAGACGACCATAGGCCTTTCTATCCTGGGGTTGTTAAGTCCTGAACTGCGGGTGACAAAAGGAGCGATATTTTTCAAGAAACGCAATTTGCGTTCTTTGCCCGAGGGCGCGATGCGGATTTTAAGAGGCAAAGAAATCGGCATGGTTTTTCAGGAACCCCTAAATGCTTTTAATCCGGTATTTCGGATTGGCAACCAGATCGATGAGGTCTTGCAGTATCATTTGGATTTATCGTCTAAACAGAGGAAAGCCCGCGTTTTGGAATTATTGGATATTGTTGGAATGAAAGAACCAAAAATAATGGCCAAAGCATATCCGCATCAGTTAAGCGGTGGGATGCGCCAGCGGGCCATGATTGCTCAAGCGATTGCCGGTAACCCGTCGTTGCTGATCGCGGATGAACCGACCAGTAATTTGGATGTTACGCTGCAAGCGCGCATTATGGATCTTTTTAAAGAATTAAAAGATAAGATTAATTTATCTGTTCTTTTGATCACACATGATTTGGGCGTTGTTCAGCATTTGGCAGATGATGTGGTTGTGATGAAAGAGGGGCAGGTTGTGGAGTCTGGTATGACAGAAAGTATATTAACCAAACCGGGGCATGAATACACGAAGAAATTGATGGAAGCAATTAATTGATTCGCTAAACCACGCTAAACTTTATAGTATAGGAATTTCAAAGACTCCAAACGAAATTCCTACACGGGCATGAAATAGATGGGAGCAATCAAAAGTGTCAAGCGAGCTTATTTTATAGTATAGGAATTTCAAAGACTCCAAACGAAATTCCTACACGGGCATGAAATAGATGGGAGCAATCAAAAGTGTCAAGCGAGCTTATTTTACGCTAAATTACGCGAAACATGTTACTAGAACTTAAAAAAGTTAAAAAATATTTTCCTCTCCCTCAAGAGTTGTTTCAGAAAGAGCGGGAATATGTCCGTGCTGTGGATAATGTTGACCTTACCATCAACGCAGGGGAGAACCTTGGCCTTGTCGGTGAGTCAGGGTCAGGAAAGACAACTTTAGGTCGGATTATTTTAAAGCTCTATCCAGCAACAGAAGGGGCAGTCTTCTTGGAGGGAAAAGATATCACATCATTATCTAACAAAGAAATGCGGCCTTTGCGTAAAAATATCCAGATGGTTTTTCAGGACCCTTATAGCAGCCTGGATCCACGGTGCACAATACGTAATGTGCTTAATGAGGCGTTTGTCCTGGAGGGAAAGGTTGTCTTTGAAGAAAGAATCAAAAGGATGAAAGGTGTTTTAAGGGCAGTGGGGCTTTCGGTTTCATCTTTGGATAAATATCCTCATGAGTTCAGCGGGGGCGAACGTCAGCGAATTGCTATCGCGCGAGCCCTTATTATGAATCCGAAACTTTTGATCCTGGATGAAGCGGTTTCATCTTTGGATGTTTTGATCCAGGAACAGGTTATTGATCTGTTAAAGGAATTGCAGGATAAATATGACTTAACATATTTATTTATTACGCATAATCTGAGGGTCGTACGAAAGTTGTGCCAAAAAATCGCGGTTATGTATAAAGGAAAGATCGTTGAGTTGGCAGGGACAGAAGAGGTTTTCAGTAACCCCATCCATCCTTATACAAAAAAATTGTTGGCTGCGGCTTTGGATTATAAAGCAAATTATCAAGAGGATGAGTTTGAAATTAAATAAAATGCTGTAACCGGTGAGTTACTGAGGGGGCGAACAGTGCAAGGTATCCCATGCTCAAACAACTCCGCTTCGCTTTGTAACTGCGCGCGGGACACCCCACACTATTCGCCCCCTCAGTAACTCACCGGTTACAAAATGCTTGTTTAAACGATAACGGGCAAGGACATTTTGTGCTGGAAGAATTGCAGTAAAAGTATTGTTAAGTACAGAATTTTAAGGCATTATAAAAAAGAATAAATATACTGATGTTTGCAGGGTGTTATTTGTGTAATCATTTTTTTAATCTGTGTAATCACTATTATAAGGGGCACCTATGAGTGACGATTTTTACAGAAGACTGAGCCTTTCATTCGGGTGTTTGGCTTTGTTGGCAATTTTTAGTTTGCTCGTTTTTGTGGCAAACCTTGAGATCAAAGATTTAGACCTTTGGCTGCATTTAGGAATGGGCCGGCACATTGTCAATAATGGGTTTCAGGTGCCTGATGTTGATATGTTGTCGTGTACCGTTGCGGGGAGCCCATGGGTAAACCATGAGTGGCTTTTTCAAGTTATTGTTTATACTATTCATAAATTCGCAGGGTTTGACGGCCTGATTACAATGCAAGTCATTCTTGTTGCTGTCACGATGTTGGTGCTTCTTTTGCTGGGGTATAGCAAGGATAAGCAGCTGGGAGTTGTTTTTATTTTGCTCCTTGTGTCTCTTGTTTATCAAGGCAGGTTTACGACCCGTCCGGATTTGTTTAGCCTGTTATTTTTCGCACTCTATATATTTATCCTTTCTTTTTACATTGACCGCAAGGGGTCGGTGCCTGCTATTTTTATTATTCAGCTTTTATGGACGAACATGCACGGGTTTTTCTTTTTTGGCCCGCTGTTTGTTCTGATTGGCCTGGGCGCGGAATGGGTGAAACGTCACGTTAAGTTGCCATATGAATGGAATAAGGTCGGACGGTTAACGGATGCGGAATATAAACGGATGAAGGTTATATTTGGAGTTGTGGTTTTGGCTTGCATCTTTAACCCGATGACATTTAAAGGGGCCTGGTATCCGATCGGTGTGTTTTTTCAGATCTCAGGGGAGTCGAAGATCTTTTTTGACAAGATTGTTGAATTGAGGAACCCGATTACCCGGGCCACGCTTTTTTCCGCGGCACATTATCCGTTTTATAAATTATTGATTGTGCTTTCTTTCTTGAGTTGCTTTTATAACCGCCGTAAGCTCGATATCGGCGGTGTCATGTTCTGGTTGGTTTTTCTTTTCTTTTCTTTAGCCGCGGTCCGGAATTTAATCTTCTTTGCTTTTGCGGCTTATCTCATTTTTGTCACAAATATTTTGACGGTTTCGTTGCGTGATGTTTTTCCTTTAAGGATGACGGACAAAAAGTTTGGGTACATTGCTTCAACATTTGCGAAGGTGATTGTTATTATTTGGGTGGTTCAGTATGGCGCTAAGGTTTCCTTGAACGGATATTTTGATTTTGATAAATATGAACGCAAAAGTGAGTTTGGCGGGGTCTCGTTAAGGACTTATCCGTATAAGGCTGTTGATTTTCTGGTTGAAAACAAGGTTAAGGGAAATTTCTTTAATGATTTTAATTCCGGAGCGTATCTTGTTGGCCGTTGTTCGCCGGATATTAAGGTTTTTATTGACGGACGGACCGAGGTGTATGGGCCGGAATTTTTTAAGTACTATTCCTCGCTGGGGGAAGATGATGATGCGGCGTTGTTTGAAGAAATGCTTGATAAATATCAAATGACAGGGGTCTTGGTAAATACTGTGCAACATCCAGCTCCTAAAAATATTTTAAAGTTACTTTATGCGAAGGAAGAATGGAAAGTCGTATACTTTGATTTTGATGCAGTGATCTTTTTAAAAGATGTGCCAAAAAATAAATCGGTGATTGATAAGCACGAGATTGATTTAGTTAATTGGGCACCGCCGTCATTTGACCTTTTGAAATTAGGGTCGCAAAAAGTAACGCCATATCGGAATGTGAACAGGGCGTATTCCTTGATGGCCCTGGATTTGGATGATGCTGTGTTAGCCGAGGTCGAGGAAGTGCTTAAGATCGCGCCAAATTATCGGGAGCCGTACAAGCTGCGAGGAAAGATTTATGGAAAAAGAAAAGAGTATCGCAAGGCCTTTGAGAATTTCAGGATTGCCTCAACCTTTGCCCCGAACGATAAGCAAATCAAACTTAATTTAGCGTTAGCCTATTATGATATGGAGGAGTACGGGTATGCGGTAAAGCAATACCGGAAATTTATTAATCGTTGGCCGGGTGATCCTCGGGGGTATTTTTTGATAAGCAGGGCATTGGTGAAAGATCAGAAATATGACAAAGCCGTTCTTGCTTTAAAGAAGGCCCGGTCGTTGGATAATAAAAATGTGAAAGATACCCTGGAGATCGGGGACCTATTGAGTGATGTTCAACAGCACGCGTTGGCTAAAGACGTGTATCATTTGGCATTGCAATCGAAAAAGGATGGGGATAAGGTTTATTTGAAATTGGGGCAAATTCATCGTAAGATGGGTGAAGAGCAGAAAGCTGTGGAAGCTTTCAA
Source organism: Candidatus Omnitrophota bacterium (assembly GCA_023143685.1). Classification (GTDB taxonomy): domain Bacteria; phylum Omnitrophota; class Gorgyraeia; order Zapsychrales; family JANLHA01; genus JAGLHE01. Next base: position 3,415 of record JAGLHE010000023.1, on the reverse strand, counting down.
AAAAGGGTTAGATATAAATCCTGAGAATGAAGAGATAAAGAAAGAAACAGGGCCGTCTGAAGCAGAAGATGAAACCCAACCCGCGCAAGGCCAGTTATAGTCGTTTGGTTTGAACATTTAAAGAATATAAAATTTAATAATATAAGTGAAGTGAGGAGATATTTTTTATGCGAGACGTTTTAACATTTATTTTAGCAGGAGGAAAAGGGGAAAGGTTAAATCCCCTGACTCGAGACCGGGCAAAACCCGCGGTTCCGTTTGGGGGGATTTACCGTATCATTGATTTTACGCTAAGTAATTGTATCAATTCGGGCTTAAGACGGATTTATGTTTTGATTCAGTATAAATCCTTTTCACTTCAGAAACATTTGTTGGCGGGATGGCATGATATTGTTTCGAGTCAGCTGGGGGAATTTATTGATGTAATCCCTCCTCAGCAGCGGATTAGTTCTGATTGGTATCGTGGTACTGCGGATGCTATTCACCAAAATGTTTACGCGATCCATGACCATGATCCCGAATTTATTTTGGTTTTGGCCGGGGACCATATTTATAAAATGAATTATCAGAAGATGATGGATTGTCAGAAGAAGCTGGATGCGGATATGGTGGTGGCTTGTATCCCAATGCCGGCTGAGACGTCTGCCGGGTTTGGTGTCATTGAGGTCGATGAAGAGAATCGCGTTAAGGGGTTTCAGGAAAAACCGAAAAAACCTAAAACGATCCCTAATGATCCATCAAGAATTTTTGCGTCTATGGGAATATATTTATTTAAAAAGGACATCCTTTTAGAAGAGCTGGAACTAGATGCCCGAAATTTATCAGACCATGATTTTGGGCGTAACATTATTCCCCAGATGTTGAAAAATAAGAAAAAGGTTTATGTGCATAATTTTGTGGATGAGCAAGGGGAACCGTTTTATTGGAGGGATATCGGAACCAGGGACGCGTATTATGAAGCGAATATGGCCTTGGTAAGGCCGGCACCGGCGTTTGATTTGTATGACCGGGAATGGCCTGTCCGGACCTATCACGCGCAGTATCCGCCGTCGAGGATGTTGAGTGCCCAATGTCAGGATGGCCGGGAACATGAAGGGGTTGTTGTGGATTCCCTGATCTCCGGAGGGTGTGTTATCCACGGGGCTGTGGTTAAGGGTTCAGTCCTTTCACAAAATGTTAAGATTGAGAAAGATGCTGAAGTTTTAGATTCTGTCATTATGGAAGGCGTGACAATTGGTGAGGGTGTTAAGATCAAGAATGCTATCATTGATAAACAAGTCATCATCCCTGATGGGATCAGGATCGGGTATGATCTTCAGCAGGACCGTAAGCGGTTTGATGTGACAGCATCAGGAATTGTCATTGTTGCTAAAAAGGCAGCAATTCGATAAAATTGTGTGCCTGAATTGTCCGCAGTATAGTAAAATCTACGGAGTTTTTCTTCAGATGAATTTTCTCGAAAACAGGCGTTGGGATGACACACGTAGACAGAAGGTTTTGTCATATGTGATTCTCGGCCTGATGGGTTGGTATGTTTTTCTGTGTGTTGCCAATTATTTTCATCAACGGCCGTTGTGGAATGATGAAAGAGCCGTGTTTCAAAGTGTTGAAGTTTATGAGGGCGTGGATTATTTTACGAAAGTCCTCATTAATGGCCAAAATTTCCCCCGGTTGTATCTCTGTTTGATTCAAAAGATTTCCCAACCATTCCAGTTTTCCTTATTAAGCCTTCGTTTTCTGTCGTTTGTTTTTATGTTGACGGCTTTTTGTGCCTGGATGCGTGTAGCGCGTTATGAGTTGAAAAACAATGTTCATTTTTTGATGTATGTTCTTTGCTGGTTGGCATCGAACGCTCTGATTTATTACTCATCCGAGTTAAAACAGTATTCGATGGATGTTTTAAGCAGTGCTGTATTTCTGTTGTTTATTTACAACCAGGATCGTCTGGAAAAAAGCGGCCGGCGTTTACGGTATGCTTTGATTCTGGCTGTTTTACCCGCAGTTATCTTCTTTTCTTATACCGCATTTTTCTTTTTTATTTTTCCGTTATATAACCTTGTTGTTTCGGCGAAAGAGAAGCGCCCGGTTATTGGATATATTGTGATTTATTCTGTGTCATTGTTGGTGTGTGGATTTTTGGCGTATTATTTTGATATGCGTTTGCGCGATGTTCATGGATACAATGATTATTTTGTGTCCTATGCCTCGGTCAGGGATTTCTTTAAAACATTCGGTGAGGGGACGCGGAATCTTTTTTCGCGATGGTTGGTTGAGCGGCCCCGGGTGCTTAAGCGTATTGCATTCTTTTTCTTTACATTTGGATTCCTTAACATGTTTGGCAGTTTTTTTGCGCGTATCAAGAAAGATGGTTATCGGCTGAAGTCGATGAACACCGTCGGGTTGATTGTTTTTTTTGAGTTATTTATTATGGGGTCGTTTAAGTCTTATCCGTTTTCTGTCCTGAGGACATCTTTGTTTTTTTGCCCGATTATTCTTTATTTGACAATTCAGGGAATTACCGCGGTTAAAAAGATAAATGTGTATCTTTATAGATTTGTTTTTGTTAGTTTTTTTGTATTCTTAAGTTTTATTGCAGTTCAGCTGTCGTATTCCTTTTTAAGCGGAAAGATTGAGCTGACACCGCTTTTGTGGTGGTTTGGAACACAGTAGGGAAGGACAGTATCGGGGGCGGCTAGTAGTGCGTCTCCTATGGAGAGCCATATGCCCGCATACTCCAATCTGTTACCATATCTTAAAGATCCCAATCCAATTGTTAGGTCTCAAACTGTAAAATCTTTAGAAAAATCAGGGGATAAATCTGTTATCCCGACGCTGATTCAGGTTTTATTAACTGATGGTGTGGCATATGTCCGTCATTCTGCTGCTGCTGCTTTTCAGCGAAAATTAGCTGATCCATCCGCTGTTTCTGCCCTGGAAAAAACGTTGATTGAAGATGAAGACCTTTATGTCCGGGGCGCTGCTGCGGCAGCTTTAGGTATTATAAAAGATCGACGAGCCGTACCTTATTTGTGTAAAGCGTTAAAAGATGAATCTGACCATGTCCGGTGGGCGTCTGCTTTTCCGTTGGGACAAATTGGGGATAGATCAGCTGTTCCTGCCTTGCGTAAGCTCTTGGATGATCCACAGGAAGTCGTATCGGTTAAAGACGCGGCAGCCATTGCGTTAAAACAATTAGAAAAAATCAGAGAGGTTTGACATTAATCTAGAGGGGGAGAATGTGAAAAAGAAGATGGCGTTGATTGCTTTAGTTTTTTTAGTGATAGTTCTGCAGGGATGTGAGGCTGTTAAGGGGTTCACGCGTGATGTGGCGAATACAGCAAATAACATTCACGACATTATTGCTACAGGCAAGGCTATTGATGATGTGACGAGATAGCAAGGTGCATCCCGGCTT
>JAGLHE010000229.1 GCA_023143685.1 Candidatus Omnitrophota bacterium | reverse complement strand
CTTGCTGAAAAACTTTTTTAATATGTTCTGCTGATTGATGCAACTTGTAATGCGGGTCTTCAATCGCTTTTAAAATAGAATCTAACCCATTTACGTTGGACTCCGCGTCTTTGCGCGCATCACTGAAAAGCCATTTTCCAAAACCGCACTGGTGGTCATCAATCTCTACTTTTAATTCTGTTACATTATCATCTGTTAAAAATGCTGTTACTTGCTTAACCCAGTTGAGATGGTCTACCTCTCTTTGTGTCATCAGGGCATCCAGTTCATTCCCATAGATAACCTCTCTGGCATTATCAACCGTCTTGCCCATACCAAAAAAGGATATCACCCAGACAATAACAAGAAACAAAAGAACAATTCCTATCCCACACATGATCTTTTTCCCTACTGTCATGTTTTTAAACATTTTCCTCCCCCTTCTTTTTAATTTTTGTTAACTTACAAAAATTTTTCTTCATTTTTATTATCAAACGATTAAACTTAACCGGCTGATTTCTTTATTAAATTCTCCCGCGTCAAGCTGTATCGTACAAAAGAAAACTTGCTTCTCATTTTTTCTATTTTTCTCTTCTTTTATAATCTTGGCTCCCATCCTCCTTTCTCCATATTGATTAAATATGGACTGATTTTTCTTTTATTTCTTATCATATCCGTCCGGGTTAATAGCCGTGTCTCAACGGGCAGATATGTTTGAATCTTGAAATATTCATTCTTTTGTCAAAATTTCTCATTAAATATCCATTACTTCTTCTTTAGTTTTTTTCTTTAAATACATAGCAGCCGCTCTCTTTATCTTCGCTGTCAAAATAGAGCTGACATGCTCAATCCCCTCATAAAGTTTTAACTCTTCCTTATCTAAAACATCCACAGCGCCTATCGCAGAAACTTGCTCTCTGATCTTGCTCCCTTTCTGGGCAACTGTGCTGATGACAATCGTCGGTTTTGGCTTATAAACAAACAATTTCTTTAAAAAAGTTATCCCGTCAGTTTTTGGCATAATAATATCCAGAGTTATCACATCAGGGTCTTTCTCTAAAAACAACTCCCTCGCGTGGTACGCATCCTCAGCCATTCCAACAACCTCCAGGTCCGGGTCCAACTCAATCGCTTTTGCTAAAAGATCCCGGATTGTTTTAGAATCATCAACAATTAACACCCGAATTTTTCTCCTGGAAAGCTCCCTTTTCTTGGATTCAATCTTCGCTGTCTCTTCTGATTTCTGAATCTTTCGTATTTCAATATTGCCGTTCCAATTCTGAAAATACACCTTACGTCCATAAAGACCGCCGACATGTGTATTAACAATTTTTATTTTACGTTTTTCAAGGATGAGCCGTGCCATCATAATATTGTTCGCGCCAATACTCCTCCCCGAAGACAAAGACTCTGTGACTTGACCACCGCCAATAATCGTAGCATCTAAATTGTAAACATCCCTGTCTTCCTGGCACATCATCCGAATCAGCATTTTCGTTGAATAATCACCGTGACGGCCGCTTGCATTATCTCCTTGTTGTGATGTTGCCAACATATAATGGTTCATCGCGCCGAACTTATACTTTCGGTTATACAGACAGACAGCCACACATGATCCCAGAAGTGTCGCAAGCACAACCGGCTCTCGAGAAAATGCCATCTCTCCCGGCAATAAAAATATTTGTTTCTTTGACATGGTCCTTTTCTTTCTTACTTCGCGCTTTTCTTTTTTGCCCTCTTATTCACCAAGGGGAGCTGAACTAAAAATCGTGTACCTTCACCCTTTTGCGAACTCACCTCAATTGTTCCCTCAACCCCTTCAACAATCTTTTTCACAACATCAAGCCCTACGCCTCGTCCGGAAACCTGTGAAACACGCAAGGCCGTTGTAACTCCCGGCTCAAAAAGCAACTTAAAAGCTTCTTCATCATCCATCTTCTGTACTTTTTCTTCTGACATAATGCCTTTTAAATACGCCGCCTGCCGCAAAAGCTCTAAATCTACCCCGCGCCCATTGTCCTTAACCTCAACAGATAAATTCTTTTTTTTCGTTTCTATTTTAATAGAAATCCGCCCTTCCTCCGGCTTGCCTTCCTCCAGCCGTTTCTGAGGCGATTCCAAACCATGGTCAACAGCATTGCGCACAATATGAATAAGAATTTTCTCAAGGACTTCATGAATACGCCGGCTCACAACAACGCTTTCACCATCAATCTGGACATGCACTTTTTTCCCGGAATCTTTAGCTAAATCCCTTACGAGCTTTTTAACTTTTGCGACTAAAACATCTAAAGAAGTATTCTTAATTGCTGTTAATTTTGTTAAAATTTTCTTCGCCGATAAATGAAAGACCTCCAGCACTTGATTATATTTTTCAATCTTCCTGATTTGTTCTTCTGTGCTTTTTGTTTTTTGCTGTTCGGTTTCCTTTAACGCCTCTACCAAGGAAACAATTTTTCCAACCTCAGCAATAATCTCTTCAATCCTCTTTTCTTCAATACGAAACGTTGTTAAATCTTCGACATCTACAGACACAACAAAAGGGATATCCATATCTGATGCCCGTTCCTGTATTTGCACCTTTGTCAAAAACCCGGCTAACTCTTCCTCCAAAATTCCAGCCAAAAAACCATTTATCACCCCTTCGTCAGAGACCAAGGCCATAAAATCACTTTTCATTTTCTTTAAACACGCTGTCCCGTCAACATCATTCATGCCTTCCAGCTTTTCTAAAAGGATCTCTAGCGCAGGGGAAAACCCCTGGGATAAATCTTCGGCTCCATCTTCTTGCGCGCTCGAGAGTATCCTTTTAATAACAAGAACCTGCTCGGAGATATCTGCCCCTTTATACAAATATCTTCTATTAATCGTCCCGTTTGAGAGCTCTTTTCTTTTACGTTGTCCTTCTCCATGGCCCACTTCCTGTAGTTTTTCTTGCACCTCAGAAACAAATTTATTGACGTCCCGGTCATACTGCTTTGCTAATTTTTTTTGTTTAAAAGAACCCAGCATTTTATCCAGCAATTTCATCCCTTGCCACAAAATGGTTAAAACAGGATTTGATATCACAGCCTGTCCCTTTCTTGCCAACTCTAATATTTCTTCTAATCCATGCGCTACCTGAACGATCGGGTCAGCCATCAACACCATCGCAAGCCCTTTCAGTGAATGAAGCAATCGAAATATCTCATTAACCAATTCTTTGTCCTGGCGATCCCCTTCAAGCGATGTCAACAGCTCCTGAACTGTTACAATCATCTCATCCGCCTCTTGACAAAAGCTGGAGACTAATTCCTGTTCAATTTTATTCTGAGGTTCAAAAACCACAACTCCTCCTTATCAACGAAACAGTTCGCCAATCCCATTAACGTCAAGGATAAGCCCAACACGGCCATCCCCCAGGATGGTCGAGCCTGTAATCCCTTTAATATCCTTCATCTTTTCTCCTAAATTTTTAATAACAACCTGCTGCTGGCCAATCAGTTCATCCACAAGAATACACATCCGTCCAAAATCTGACTCCACTATACAAGCAACCATTTCTTCAGCATTCTTCTCTTCTTTCTCTATTCCAAGGCATCTATCTAAACGAACTATCGGATATAAATCATCATGGACCTTCATCATTTCACCTTTGCCCTCAACAGTGAAAACATCGTCCTGGGAAGGATGCACAAATTCGATCACGCTCTCCACTTGAAAGATATACCTCTCTCCTGCAACTTTAACAATAATCCCGTCGATAATAGCCAATGTGATCGGCAATAGAATCTTAAATATTGAGCCCTTGTCAAGTGCTGATTCAATTTCAATTTTCCCGCGCATCTTCTCAACATTACGCCTGACCACATCCATCCCTACTCCCCTGCCGGAAACATCTGTAATATTATCTGCCGTTGAAAAGCCCGGTTCAAAAATCATGTTAAAAATCTTATTGTCGGATAACTCAACACCTTCTTTCACTAGCCCCCTATCTATAGCCTTACGAAAAATTTTCTCTTTATTCAACCCTCCCCCGTCATCGTTGATCTCAACCACCACGTTACCTGCCTTATGGTAGGCGTCGAGCCGTATGTTTCCGACGGGAGGTTTTCCCTTCGCCA
>JAGLHE010000228.1 GCA_023143685.1 Candidatus Omnitrophota bacterium | reverse complement strand
TCTTTGGTCATCGCTTTGCGCGACAATTTTATTTTGAATAACCTGCGTCGCGCCAATAACCAACTCGCCAACAAGGTCATTTAAAGCGTCTAATTTCTTAACACTAATCTTGATCGTTTCTTCAACAACCGAGCCTGCCTGTACGGATAAAGCCTGGTTGACATCTTTTTGGCTCGCCGCGTTTTCCTCAATAAGGATTTCTCCCACCTTCTTTTCCGGAGACGAAACCGCCTGTTTATAAAGAGCTTCTTCCAGTTCTTCCTCTGTGACGCATTCTTCCTCAACTAAAATTTTCCCTATGGGTTTTTTCGGTGAAGGCTGTTCCGCTTTTTCAAAGCTAATAATATCACGCAACTCACCTATTAGCTCACCGACATCGTGGTATTCTTCTTTTAAGACCCCCTTGTTTTTTATCTGAGAAGCTAAAAGAGATAAAAGTTTTCGCAAATGATCCACAGAAGAAAATGTCGCATCTGCCACATCCCCTTCGAAAGCAAGAATATCTGTTCGCACCATATCTAACATTGTCTCTGCTTCGTGCGCCAATATGCGGATATCATCCAGGTTAAGAAAAGACGCAATCCCTTTGATCGTATGAAATGATCGAAAAATATTATTGATCGCTTCTTTGTTTCGCGGGTCATTTTCTAACTCAAGAATTGATTCTTCCGCCTTTTCTAAATGATCACGTCCTTCAACGATAAACTCTGCTAAGATATCTGCTCCCTCTGACAGGTCTAACTCCGGGGCCGTCGCGACAAAAATCTTTTCTTTTTTCTGTTGCTTTTCCTTCGATAGTTCATTTACTGATTCCACGCCTTTTTCTTCCGGGTCTTCTTCCATGCGAACAACCTCCCCTCCGTCTTTCTTCTCTGAAAAACTTTCCTCAATATTCATAATCCCCAAAACAAATTCTGAAACATCTGTCCGCAGGCCCTCTTGTGGATCTTCTTTTATTTTTTGTAAAACATTTCTAAAACCATCTAATATTTTTAAAAGCGCGCTTACGATTTGGCTATCACATGAAAATTGCTGAGAACGTATCTTCTCCATCACGTTTTCTGCTTCATGCGCCAAATTATTAAGGTTAGAAATTCCCAGAAGGCCGGACTCCCCTTTAATCGTATGAAACGCCCGAAAAACATTGTTAACTCTTTCTTCGTTTTGGGGATCCTTTTCCAAGGCGAGAAGGTCTCTCTCAATCTCATCAACAAGGGCATGGGTGCTGGAAAGAAACTCTGGCAATTCCGCAGATTGAGATGTGCTCATGGTATACGAGATGACTTCCTTCGGATTAATAACCATCTTGACTTCCGAAAGGAAGGCTGCTGCTTTTTCTTTTTTTTCTTTTTTGCTCAAGCCAGACTGCAAAAGGTCCTGGGCATAGCTTAAGGCGAGAGAAAATATCTGCTCATTTTTTTCAAAATCTTTTTGTGCTTCATACGTTTGGCAGGCAAAATCCAGGACGCTAACCAAAGATTCTTGTTTGGCTTCTTGTGCTGCTTCTTTTATTTGTTGGATATTCTGAATGAAAGAGATGACTTCTTCCGGAGCGGAGAAATCAAGCATGATAAGATCGGAACAACTAGCTTCAACAGCAGAAATAATTTGTTTTGTTGATGGCCGCATTTTTTCTCACAAGATAGTACTGCTTGTTTAAAAATTACTTCTAAATCTTTTAGTAAAAACTCGTCAGTAGTTTCTTTGATCCATCTACAAGTACTTCTTTCAAGGGAAAAACCCAGCCGGCAAAGCTGTCTCCTTCTTTATCTTACTTAGTGAAATATAATAGGTAAGAATATATAATTTTTAATATACACTCTCTACTAAGAAAAACAAGGAGAAAAAAACCTATTTAGCAGTTAAGCAAAAATATTGCGTTTTTTTTCTTATATCGTATAATGATGTCATTATCATTTTTTTCTTTTCTAAAGGAAGTTTTTTATGTTTTTCTCCACTAAAGGAAACCCCGATTTAGAAAAAATCGCTACAATTCTCAGAGATTCTATTGTTAAAATGTTCGTTGATTACGCAAACATCAATATTTCGATTGACGCGGAGATGAACAGAAAAAACATTGTCGATTTTCGTGACCATCACATGCGGGCTGATGGCATAGAAAAATTCAACAGCCCTTCTTGTGTCGGGTTTATCAATTACTATCTTAACAAAAAAAACCTTGACGCCCACGACCCTGTCGGAGCGATTGTTGTCTATGTGGAAAATTCCTACATTTCACCTTTAATGAAACTGTTAAAATATCCTCCCCTTGATGAAGAAGATGACGAGGCCTTGCTTGATGGAGTAGGAACCATCTGTAATATTTTAGCAGGCTCCTTTAAATTAGAAATGTCGGTTAACGGATACGCTGACCTAGAGATGTCCGCCTTTCAGACTCACCGCAACTCGGCTCTTACGGGGGTCAAATTTAACCCAAAAGAATTTTTTATGTATGAACTGGTCTTCTACATAAAAAAAGAAAAGCGGATTGTTCTGGAATTTACTATGGGGATGGTACCTAAAAAATAGTGGTAAGTCGTAAGTGATAAATCGCAAGAAAAAAACCAACCCGGGGGGAAAACTACAAAAGGTATTTTTTGATTTTTATTTGGAAAGAAACAGGATTGTACATCCCTAGATATCGAACATCCCAGCAATCATAACAACGTTGTAAAATGTTTTCCGTATCTGCCACTTCTTCGCCGATAGAATCCACGCCGGCGATTTCTTCTTCAACCTTAAAAAGGACTATCTCGACATTATCAAAATCCATATCAAATTCACGCGCCTTCTTTTGAACAAATGTCGTAACAGAAAAAACGATATCATCCACTGGAACTTCAGCATCCCTTGCCAGCTGCAACAAAATCAGATTCGGCTCTAATTTGTCCACGACAGGAAGGATATGCTCAATTTCTTTAATAACAACGACATGACAATCTTTACTCTTAAGATATTTTTCCATCTCAACAAGGACTTGTGAATCATGTCCGTAGATCAAAGCTTTATTAGCCAAGGTAGCTGAAAAATCTTCATCCCCAAAATCGATTTCCGCTAAAATCTTTTCTCTTCGGTTTTCGGCTTGTCGTTGGTCTTCACTGATTTCTCGAGAAGCCTCGTCACGCTTAATCAAACGGTTGGCCTCTGCCAAAAACTTATCCGCGTCTAACGGTTTAGAAAGAAAACTATCAATTCCAATAGCCCTAAACGAATCTTCCATCTGCGCGCGCGCAGTTACGACAAGGATGGGGATGTCTTTTGTTGCTGTTTCTCTTTTCATCTCTTTCATAAACAAGAACCCGTTCATCCCCGGCATCAACACATCCAGGACCACTAATGAGGGATTTCGTGTCTTTGCCTGAACCAACCCTTCTTCACCACTTTTAGCAACCATCACGTCGTGCCCTGCTCCCTCAAGCATGCTTTTCATCAACTCTAATGCCTCCGGAGCATCATCAATAACTAATATTTTGTGAATCATTTTTTTCTTCCTTTAAAATTAACCGCATTCCAGTATGACATTCATTTATAAATATTATCAGCTATCTTCTCATTTTCGTTCAAATCATACAAGCAAAACTTTAAACATGTTGTAACCGGGGAGTTGCTGCTTAAGGTGAATGGTGCGGGGTGTCCCGCACGCAGTTTCGAAGCGAAGTGAAGATGTTTGAGTACGGGATACCTTGCACTGTTCGCCCTAAGCAGTAACTCCCCGGTTACAACATTCTATTTCTTACCTTGGGCCTTCTCAATCTTTGCCCAAGAATCTCTTAACGTTACCGTTCGATTAAAAATCAACTCGTCCCGGCTCGATTCTTTGTTATCAATACAAAAATACCCCAACCTTTCAAACTGGTACGGCTGGCCCGCTTGAGCGTCCTTCAGGCCTGGCTCGAGTTTTGCCTGGGAAACAACTTCACAAGCGTCAGGGTTCACCGATTCTTTAAAATCATCAATATCTTTTTCCTTCGCCGGGTTTTCACTGCTAAACAGCCGATCATACAAACGCACCTTGGCATCTAAAGCATGTTTAGCCGACACCCAATGCAATGTCCCTTTAACCTTTCGTCCGTCAGGAGCGTTGCCCCCTCGTGTCTCCGGATCATACGTACACCGCAACTCGATGATCTCGCCAGTCTTTTCATCTTTAACAACTCTTTCGCATTTTATAAAATACCCGTAACGCAGCCGGACTTCTCTTCCCGGGGCCAAACGAAAAAATTTCTTTGGAGGGTCCTCTTTAAAGTCATCTTTTTCGATGTAGAGTTCTTTTGAAAAAGGAACCTTTCGTTTTCCGTCTTTCTCGTTTTCAGGATTATTAACAGCTTCTATTTCTTCTTCCTTGTCCGCGGGATAATTTTCAATTACAACTTTCAATGGATTCAAAACCGCCATAACGCGTAGCGCGCGTTTATTTAAATCTTCCCGCAGGTGATGCTCTAACAACGCGACATCATTCATCCCTTCAACTTTAGCAACTCCTATTGTTTCACAAAAATTGCGGATCGCCTCAGGCGTGTATCCCCTGCGCCTTAATCCGCTTAACGTCGGCATACGAGGGTCATCCCACCCTGAGACATGGCCTGCTTCAACAAGGTTCAAAAGCTTGCGCTTACTCATAACGGTATAACTTAAATTAAGACGGGCAAATTCAATTTGCTGAGGATGGCTCAGGGAAGGAGTATTATCTAAAATCCAATCATAAAGTGGACGATGATTTTCAAATTCTAAAGTACAAAGAGAGTGCGTAATTCCTTCAATCGCGTCTGAAAGGCAATGAGCAAAATCATACATAGGATAAATACACCAGGTATCTCCCGTGCGGTGATGGTTTTCTTTTCGGATCCGATACAACGACGGGTCTCGCATATTCATATTCGGTGAAGCCATATCGATCTTTGCCCGCA
>JAGLHE010000227.1 GCA_023143685.1 Candidatus Omnitrophota bacterium | reverse complement strand
TTTGAAATTCCTATACTATAAAATAAGCTCGCTTGATATTTTTGACTGCTCGCAACTATTTTATCGCCGTGTAGGAATTTCGTTTGCGAGTCTTTGAAATTCCTATACTATGAATCAGTGCTCGGCACCCCTGTTACTCAGGGATAACTCTTTTCAAAAACACAGAGCAAATCAACATGAGCACGCCAACCCCTAAAAACGTTAGTTCAAAACTTTTTGTAACAAAAAAACTGCTAACAAAAAAACCAATTCCACCACTCACGAACCGGACCGACGAATTCAAACTCGCGATCTCCGGCCTTCTCTCCTCGGGAAAATCCGTCAAAACCGTCGAAACCCCATTATGCCCTACGGTCCACCCCAAAGCAATCAGCCCCAAAACAAACCCGAGCACTACCAGAGGATACCGCGCGTATAAAAGCATACTCGCTACAGATAAAATAAGAACACCTGACAAGCATGCAGCATACCTCCCCTTTTTATCTGACAAAAATCCACCACCAACCTGGCCCAACGCGCCGGAAACCGCCATCCATATAAAGAAAAAACTGATTGTCAATTTATCAAGCTGATAAACCCGGCTCAAATACACGCCAAACCATTTATGAATTCCATGGTAAAGAAAACTGATTACAAAAATAAAAATAAAAACATCACGAATTTTCACATCTTGAAACGCATGCCAATAATTAACTGAAAGCCCCCGCACACTTCGAGACAATCCTGTTGGAAAAAAGAACAGGGTTAATGCTGTCATAGCACCCAACACTGCCGGCACATAAAACAACCACCGCCAGCTTGCCATCCCGCTCAACATAATTCCTGCGATAGACGCCACAAAACTACAACTAAAAAACAACCCAACTAAACGGCCACGAACATCTTTTTCAAAAAGCTGTCCAATCAGCATCAGCCCGACAGGAATAGCACTCGCGCCGGCCAACCCTGCTGCAACCCTCCCGATCAAAAGCGGCAAAATAGATAAAGCTGCCCCACACCAAAAACTTGCAACTGCATAGCAGAGCAACGATACTCCCAGAATACGTCGATATGAAATATATTTTGTTAATGGCGCATAGATCAGTGCTCCTACGCCATAAGGAATCATATAAAAGGGTATCATTCGGGAAACAACAATATCCGAAAGCTTTAAGTCAACACTAATTGATGGAATCACAGCAGCAATCGCAGCAACATTAAATGATATTGTCACACATCCACAACACAATAATATATATAAAATACGTCTTTCGCTAATTTCGGAGTCCTTACCTTATATATAGGATATAATATAATATGATTATAGAATATTTATATTATATATATATTTATATATAAATAAAGATTTTTTTTACTACTCTATATACCAAAAACGGCGCTTCCGGCCATAAGCCAGAAACGCCGTTTGCTCACAAAAATGTTAAAAAAGCAACCTCTATACCTTGCCCGCGGTCTCTTTTGCCTCTTTTTCGATCAGATCCTTAAAAATCTTCAGATTATCCTGCGAATGGCCATTAATGAACCCCTCAATCTGCTCACCTGTAAATTTGGTAAACCCAGGATCCATTTCAAAATCCTGGATCCAGGTCATTTTAACCCCATCCTCTTGTTCCTGATAAAGCCAAATAATCTTCATATACTTAAACGGAAACATCGGGTCATGGCGGGAGGCGTAAGCGAACTTTTGGTCCTTATGCAGCCAGCGCTTTGAGACCCAGGATTTGTTTTCATCATCTGTTAAGCGGAATGTAATCTCATTGCCTTCGCGGCTTAAGACTTCTGCTTTGATGTACTCATCCCCAAAAAGCTCTGTCCATCGTTCAATATCGTTAGAGATGTCATAGACGAGATCGTATGGGGCATTGATAACGATTGAGTTTGCTGTGTGTGACATTTTGAATCCTCCGGATTGGTGAATAGTTAATCGTTAATGATGTCTGGTAGCTGGTATCTGGTATCTTTGTAAAAACAGCGTCGTCATCTCTTGAAGTTTGTCATCCCGAACGAATGCGAGGGATCTTTTCATGAACAATAGAGGACAGCGCCCTATTTCTGCGGAAATTGCTTTAGGATCAAAATCTAAATTTTCAGCAAACTTAACCATAATTCCATCCTCTTCTTAATAAAATAAACTCGCTTGATAGTTTTGGTTGCTCGCAACTATTTTATGGCCGTGCAGGAATTTCGTATGCGAGTCTTTGAAATTCCGATACTATCAATTATCGCAACAGCCCTTGTCCACCCCGCACCGGCGTCCTTGACGCGGACCGGCAGGCAGGAAACTTTAAATCCAAACGGCTTGGGGATAGCACCCAAGTTGCCCATCCGCTCCATATGACAGAATTCTCGTCGACGTCCTAAAAAATGCGACGGCCAGATCTTAGACTTGTCTTTTGTGTCCAAGAATTCTTTGAACATCTCAAAACACGGGCGGTCCAAACCTATCGTGTCAATCCCCATCATCTTAACACCTTGGTCCAAAATGTATTCAACCGCGTCCGGCAACATACCGACATATTTCGTTACATATTCAGGCGTTCCAAGCAACTTATCACCATCAGTATAAATCAAAACAATATCCATCGGCTTAAGCGTATAACCAATCTTTTCCAACGCCGCAATCACGTCCTCTTTTTTAATCACGTCCGGATACTTAAGGCGCGTAAAATCCAACACCACCCCATCACCATAACACCACTCCAAAGGAACATCTTCAACCTTCTTCGCAGGTTTGCCCTCACACATACTTCCATAATGAAATGGCGCATCCACATGTGTACCCATATGTACCGATGCATGAACTATTTCCAGCGAAAGCATCTCACCGTCGGGAATTTCTTCAGCAGTAGCCACCCGCTCGCCTTTTTCAAATTGCTCAAGCCCGCCGGGCCGATTTTTCATCACTACCCAATTAAAATGATTAACGCCATCCGCGTGCGTAATCCGATCAATCTTGGCTGCATGCGTTTCTTGAAGGGAATCATCAATAGGTAGGCTAAGGTCAATTATTTGCATAATAAAAATAGTATCTGGTGTCTGGTTACTGGTATCGGGTATCTGGTTGCTGGTGCCTGGTGTTTGGTGTTTGGTGTTTGGTGTTTGGTTTGAAAGTTAGTATCAACGCCTATTGCTTGCCAGATACCAGATACTATTCACCAGTCCCGTAAAAATTTCTAATTTGCGCCATGCTCTTTTAAAAACGCTACGATTTCATTAAACGTTTGCGTCTTCTTTAGCTCCCCATCCCTCAAATCCACTTCTAAATCTTTCTTAATCCCGACGGAAATCTCAACGAGCTCTGTTGAATCTATTCCCAGTGAACCGTCTAATGGCTCATCCGCCTTAATTTCACCCGGCTCAATGTCTAAAACCTTCTTAAAAATTTCTTTAACTTTTTCTTCTACTGTCACGTCTTCCTCCCCCTTCATACGATGAACACAAATCTGCGTTCATCTGTGTTTTTTATCAGTGCTGATCAGTGTTTTTGCAAAATTAAAACACAATTAATTCCACCTCTACCACGGTTAATAACCAGGGCATTCTTTATTTCCTTTTCCTGTGCTTTATTAGGACAATAATCAAGATCACATTCCGGATCCGGAGTTTCATAATTAATTGTTGGAGGAACAATGCTATGTTCCATTGCCAAAAGTGTTGTAATCACATCAACAGCTCCACACGCCCCTAACATGTTACCGAAAATTGCCTTGGGAACTGTGACCGGAATCTTTTTTGCGTGGCCATTAAACGCCAATTTGATTGCGCGTGTTTCTGAGGCATCGCTTAACTGCGTTGCAGCCCCATCAGCACAAATATAATCAATATCCGACGGAGCAAGCTGCGCGTCATCTAAAGCCATCTTAATCGCGCGCGCCAATTCCACACCATCCCTAGCCGGCTCAATACGGTCCGCACCATCCGTTGTCGTCGCATACCCAACAATATTCGCATAGACATGCGCTTCACGCTTTGCCGCACGCTGCGATGATTCAAGGATCAGAATCCCTGCCCCCTCAGCAATGGCAAACCCGTCTCGATTCTTGTCGAAAGGTTTATACGCTGTCTCTGCGTTTTCATTATTCGTTGACAATCGCCCTGAAGTATTACAACACAACAAGGCATAGGGCGTTACCGGCGCCTCCATCCCTCCGGCAATTATAAAATCGTTATTATCCCGCCCCAGATTCTTCGCGCCATATCCAATCGCCATAAGCGAACTCGCGCGATCCGCAACAACTGTCTTGCTATAACCTTTAATCCCATAATGAATTGAAACCTGTCCTTGAGGTGCTGCCGGGAACCAGGCAGAAGCCATAAAAGGACTCACTCCCTCACGGCCTTCGATATAAAGGTCCCGCAACTCGGTCTCACCATACAACCAACCTCCGATAGCATTTCCCATAAAAATACCTGCGCGCTTTAAATTCTCCTGTGCCATATCTAAAGCAGCATCTTTGATTGCCATTTCTGAAGAAACCAGTGCCATGTGAGAAAACAAATCAATTTTTTTCAACAACCTCGACGAAACACTACTATAAGCATCCAACTCATGCACAGTCCCTGCGATATGCGAAGGATACTTCGAGGCATCAAAACGATCTATTTTTTTAATTACAGACCGGCCATGAACAATGTTGGACCAAAATTTTCGCTTATCAATCCCGCTTGGGGTAACAAGCCCAATTCCTGTAATGGCTATTTTCTTCATCTTTATTCCTTTTTCGCACAGTTTAGCGTAGAGTTTTGCGTAGTTTAGCGACTATATCTTCTCAACACCATCGCCGAATGGATTCCGGAAAAACCGCTCGATGTTTTAAGCATACAGTTAACCTTCTGTTCTCTTGACTTATTCGGGATATAATCCAGGTCGCACCCGGGCCCCGGCTCATCCTGATTGATCGTCGGCGGCAAAACATTTCGCTCAAAAATCAGAGCACCTAACGCCAACTCGATTCCATTTGCCCCGGCTAAAGGATGGCCAATCATTGATTTAACCGAACTAATCGGAACTTTATACGCGTGGCCGCCTAACGAACTTTTATACGCGTTCGTTTCAAAAACATCATTCATCTTTGTTGAGGACCCGTGCGCGTTAATATAATCAATCTCTTCGGGCTTAATACCGGCATCCTCCATCGCCATATTGATACAGTCACACAGAGCATCCCCTTCCGGCGGAAGGTCAGTCATATGATAAGCATTACACGTTGTACCAAACCCAACAATCTCACAATAAATTCGGGCACCTCGCCTTAACGCGTGCTCGAGCTCCTCGACAATCAAAAGCCCTGCCCCCTCTGATGCCACAAACCCATCACGCAACGCATCAAACGGCCTGGAGGCCCGCTCCGGTTCATCATTAAACCGGCACGACAAAACATTTAATGTATCAAATGCCCCAAACGTAATCGGCGTTAGCGGCGCCTCGCTAGCGCCTGTGACCATAATGTCTGCATCACCATCTTGTATCGCCTCATAGGAAAAGCCTACCGAATCGGTCCCTGCAGTACAACCCGTTGAAATCGTATTACAAATTCCTTTGAGCCCATACTTCGCGGAAATTTCACTCGACGGAGTATTAAACATTGCCGCGTCATAAAGGTCCGGCCGGACAACCGTTGGATCAATCGGATTCTTACCGCTGTCCGTTACAAGAGCAAATTCTTCCTCCATGTACTTTGTTCCACAAATCGCATTTGCCAATGATACGCCCATTTTTGTTTTATCAACGCCTGCCAAATTCAAACCGGAATCTTCTAACGCCATCTTGGCAGCAGCAACCGCAAACTGCACATACCGGTCCATGCGGATCGCATCTTCCCTGCTCAACCCCAGGGCTAATGGATCAAAATCACGCACTTGAGCCGCAATTTTCGTGTTAAATTGCGAAACATCAAACTCTGTCACACGCTTAACCGCAGACACACCATTAATCATATTGGTATAACACGCGTCGTTCCCAACGCCATTCGGGGAGACAATCCCCACCCCCGTAATAACC
The DNA here is from genome assembly GCA_023143685.1 of Candidatus Omnitrophota bacterium. Lineage (GTDB taxonomy): Bacteria > Omnitrophota > Gorgyraeia > Zapsychrales > JANLHA01 > JAGLHE01. Next base: position 1,702 of record JAGLHE010000227.1, on the reverse strand, counting down.
ACACGTCTTGCCATACATTCTCCTTATATTTTCGCGCTGTTTCGCGTAAAATTTAGCGTTGTTTCGCGCTTTTACAAATTAAATTCCTTCTTGATTTTATCGATACTAAAAAACTTTCCCTCTTGTTCAACTTGATGCACAAGATCAACAACCCGACGGTTTAACGGTGCAGACTCACGCATGCTTTGCGCAATATATGTTACTTCCCCATTGATAAAATCAATTTCGCTTGGCTTACCACGCTTAATACTTTGCAGAATGGAACCATACAAAGGCTCTTCACTCAACCTGGTTAGCGTGTCATGAATAATTCCTGCCCCTTTCTCCGTCGGCATCGACGCTAATCCTAAAATCCGCTCAGCAGGAAAATTCGGTAACGAGACCAAACTCACCTCCGCTTTCTGAACAAAACCAACCCCCTCTTTCAAAAGCATCACGCTTAACTTACAAAAATCCAAATCAGCAAATGTTTCCTGCATAGATTTTCCGATTAACGCGGGGATACAGTTGTTAAAATTCACAAATAATTTCAACCACTTCATCCCCATAATGTTATCGACAACTGTCACAGAAAAAGCCTTGTTTAAAATCTCAACAACGTCCTTCAGCTTCTGATCATTTGCAGAATAAGGTTTTCCAACCACCCAGTCACCAGGAAAATTAAAGATAACCTCACCCGGATTCACGTAGGTCGCGCCAAACATCACAATACTACTAATCATATTCTCACTTGTAAAATGTGTGCGCAACATATTATCTGCCTGTACACCATTCTGTATTGTCATAACCAAACAATCTTCCAAATATTGGCAATTATCCTGGTATGCCTCCTCGAGGTCCTGCGTCTTAACCGCAAAAATAACTAAATCATGTTTTTGATCAAGCTTTGTCGCAACATTAATTTCAACAACTTGCTCGCCCTCAGCACTCCTGACCAGCAATCCATTCCTGCGGATCACCTCTACATGATCTGGCCGGCCAACGAGCAAAACGTCTTGCCCCGACTTAACCAAATTTGCAGCCACAAGAGACCCGATAGCACCCCCACCGACAATAGCAATTTTCATTTTTAACCCGGCTCCTCGACAGAAACACTTCCTGCCCCGTTTTCAAACAAATGATCCTGCTGCTGTTGATATTCCTGAATTACGTATTCCTTCAAAGCTGACAAAGCCATTTCAACATTTTTTTCATATTGCCTCTGATAAATCAGCGTCCAAAGAACTTTGTTCAATAACCCCTTTATTGAATAATGCATCTCATAATCAATCCGTGTCCCGTTAGCCCTCTCCTCAATACGAACAATCTCATATCCGCCCTTAAACATCCCATTTTTAAACAGCCGTCTAACGAGACGATTCGAAACAACCTGAGACACCTCTACCTTCCATTTCTTCGGAATCGGCTTTGCAATAACTTGACAATACTGCATACCCTCCTGAACCTCTCCCGGCTCACCATCGCGAATAAAACGCATAGAATTTGCTTTTGGCCACCATTCGGATTCACCCCAAAGCATCGCTTGCGGTGCCACAATATGAACAGGTACTTCAACAAAGAAAAACTGATGGTTAACGTCCAGTTTTTTTTCAGCCTGTTTTCTCTTCTTAAATAGATTCATCACAATTTTCCATTAATTTGGTTCATACGGTTTATAATCAAATCCTACTTCTTCAAAAAGCCGAATCATCAAACTATAAAA
>JAGLHE010000226.1 GCA_023143685.1 Candidatus Omnitrophota bacterium | reverse complement strand
TTCTGTCAACGCATGTTGGAGTTTTTTTAGACACGAAACCACACGAAACTTTACGCGAAACTACGCGAGAACACAAATGAGCACAGATGCGCTTCGCGCGTCACTGATTAACACAGATATTAAGAAATGATAAACAGGAGGGTAATTGTTACTAATTACTGATATCTAGTATCTAATGGATAGTATTAAATATTTGGTATCTGGCATTAAGTATCTGGTTTTTGCTAGATACCAGATACTTAATGCCAGATACAACATTTTTTTATGTTCGCGTAGTTTCGCGTGGTTTCGCGCTTATGAAAGAGCCGCAAGGCCCCTGTTGCAAATCTCTTTGGCATACTCTGTCCAAATACCTTCACCCCAATAACGAAAACAACTTGTTTGGGAGAGCAAAAGATACAACAACGCTTTTCTGTAAGACGGGTCTTGAGGATCAACTTTTTGCCCATCATATTTTTCGTGAAATTTTGCACTGACTTTATTCATCGGGTCCAGCACACTTTCATAACCTTTAACCCAGCTACGGTCACTAGTCCAAGACCCTTTATCTAAATTGAATCCATGATCCTTCTCATGAATTTTCTCAATCGCTTCGTCACACGCCCCTGGCCCATATTTCCCATCTACAACTGCCCAAACTCGATGCTGCGCGACCGGCTGAACAGGGATAAAATCTTTTTCTTCAACACCTTCCTGCTGTGCAATTAACTCAAGATACTCAGAACCGTTCATCGCGACAACCCCTTCGGTCCCAATTTCGCCAAAAGCTAATTTGTAGCAAGGAGTGAACTCATTCATCATCACCCCGCCGTTTTCCCCGTCGCCAATCTGCAAGACAAACGGTGGGATTTCCTTGCCCCCCAACTCCTGACGGCCAACAGTTTTTGCCTCATAATAAGGCTGCATCTGCGCAACCAACTTGGTATCAGACCCTTGCGTTTTAATCAAAGCCGCGATTTCTTCGGTTTCTCCCAAAGAATTTCGCGCGACCAGTCGATGAGGCATATGCGGACGACGGATACCACTGCCATCCATATTCTCAATTGTGTGCTCCTGCAACATAACCCATTGGTAGCCGCACTCTTTTAACGCTTTAACATATTCATAACACACATCCGGATGAATCGGAAGATGCATCTCCGGCGGAGAGAACCCCTTAACACGCTTTTCTGCCTCTGTCCCGAAAATAGCAGCAAAATGATACCGCCAGGCTAACATATGCAATTTAATATCCGGAACCGGTGTTGATGTCACAACAGCATGAGACCACATCGTGCCCAACCATTCAACATTCTGATAATATTTTTCATCTGTCGTAACGCGCGCGAGAGTACCCAGTGCCTCACCCCCTCGCATTTGACGCAATCCCCACAAAAGGTTGCCGGAATAATCAAGCATAACGCGCGGATTGTGTCCATGATCCACCATCTCACGAACAATATCCGACATACGTGTATAACACTGCAAAAAAACCGAGGCATTGTGATTATCCCCGATATCCGGATGCTCCATCATGTGCTGTAAATTAGAAATCAAATCTGCCGACGGGATGTCATCACAAGAAGCGGGAATCGTAGGTTGATGCATGTGAAGCGCAATTCCAAAGCTTGACTGAACATGAGGATAATTGTTGCTCGAATAACGGGCGTAAAGAAATTCTTCCGGGGATCTTTGAATACCTGCTAAACTTTTTTCCTGGCCTGTAATCTGCGGGATACCGTTTATTATATCCATGATATTACCCTCCCACGTTTGTAGCCGGTGAGTTACTGCGGGGGTGAATGGTGCGAGATGTCCCGCACGCAGCTTCGAAGTAACTTATCGGTTACACACATTTAATAATTCTTCCTGAACTTTAACAGATTTACGAAAAAAATTTTTTCCTTGAGTCACATAATGGGTGGCACAATCAATATTTTGAAAAATATTGTCTCGGCTTTCAACTTCAGCTAACCAGGCTTTATCAATGGTTCCATTTAAAAGGTCATTATAAAGGCGCGTAAACCGATTAACATGCTGTTTGACGCGTTTATTCGCATACGGCACCATCGTGCCTGTTTTCATAATAAACGGCCAGTCGCTGGATTCCGCTAACAGAAGTTCGCGCGCAGCCTGATTTAATGCCCGACGGGCTAAAGTATTCCTGGAATTATTCTTTAATTGCAACGCGAATTTATCTGCCAACTCAACCATACGCTTTGCTGCCATATGAAGATGGCGATAAACCCAATCATTGTCGCCTTCCAGCCAAAATTCATTATATCCCTTATACCCCCAACTCGAAGCGGAAGGCACAGCCATTTGATTCTTTGGATTCTCCTCCAAATACTCCGACGGAGTAATAAGCTCAACCGTATCCTGGTCACACACAATCTTACGCATAAGAAAATCTATCCACATCGGCCCCTCAAACCACCAATGTCCGAAAAGCTCCGCGTCATACGGCGCGACAATAATAGGCTTGCGGTCCATATGTGCCGCGAGATGCTTAACCTGTTTCTCCCGGTTAAACATAAAATTCCCGGCATGTGATGCCGCCTTCTCCCGCGCCCAATCCGGCCGGTAAGCTTCTTTATATTCTGTATCTCCTGTAATTCGCCAATACTTAATGCCTGTATTTACACGGATACCGTCGGGATGGATGTATGGCTTGATATAATCAAAATCCAGCTGATGCCCAATGTCACGATAATACTCCCGATAATCAACATCTCCCGGGTATCCTTCTTTAGCGCTCCATACCTGCTTGGATGATTCCCAGTCCCGGGCAAACGCGGCAACACCTGTCGGACAATAGATCGGGGCATAAACACTATATTTCGGTACAGGGTCCGCATGCACAAGCCCATGTGAATCAACAAAGAAAAACCTGATCCCGGCATCTCTTAAAAATTTGTCAACACCTGGCGCATATCCACATTCCGGAAGCCAGATACCTCGAGGTGGCCGGCCAAACGCCTTTGTATAAGATTCTACCCCGACCTGCACCTGCGCCTTAGCCGCAGCCGGGTTAACTCCTAAAATAGGCAAGAATCCATGTGTCGCACAACACGTTATGATTTCAAGATATCCCATATCCTGAAATTTCTTAAAAGCAGAGACAAGGTCACAGTTATATTTATTAACAAAAACTTCCTTTGACTGCCTGAACCGCTCATTATACATAAGCGCTAAGCCATGATAATGCGGCTCAAACCCGGTACGTTCAATTTCTTTTTCTGAAAGTTCGATGAGTTTGTCCAGATGGCGAATATACCGTTGTTGGAGCAACGGATCTTTCAACATCGCAACCAAAGGCGGGGTCATTGACATCGTAATACGGAAATTTATTCCGTCCCTAACCAAACCATCATAAACATTAATCAAAGGGATGTAAGTTTCGGTGATCGCTTCAAACAGCCAATTCTCCTCGAGAAAATATTCTTCTTCCGGATGGCGCACAAACGGCAGATGGGCATGCAAAACTAATGATAAATAACCTTTAGACATATTTTAAATTCCTTTATCTCGTGGCCCGTGACCTGTGTCCCGTGCCCCGAAAAAACAACAACTATGTTTTAACAAACTTTGGGGTAACATCTCGATTGTCCGGACAACGCGGGTGAAAATACGTTGGCGCTCTTCCCACTTCCGTAACAATCTCCCGCTGATCAATTCCATTACTGGATTTCGCGACAAAATTTAACGGAATTTTTGTATCCGTCGGTAAAGAATACCTTAACGTAAATGTTCCATCTTCGCGCAACTTGATTTCTTTCTCACCTAAATAAACCTTCGCGTCCGGCTCTGTTCTCCCATAAACAATAACCTCTGTCCCAATCTCAAAGAAAAATTTATGCTGCTGTTCTTTTTGTTCACTGGCCTGCACATGGCTGCTCAAAGGAAGTTGTTCAGCCTGCCCTTCTTTAACTGTCAACTCTTCTGAAGCACCCAACAAAATTTTTTTCCAATACTCGCCTTTAACAAAATCTCCGAACAATGCCTCGCTAAACCCTTCACCACCCCAAGCCTCTTCATACAATTCCTCTTC
>JAGLHE010000225.1 GCA_023143685.1 Candidatus Omnitrophota bacterium | reverse complement strand
CTGATATTTTCTTTTTCGCGTGGGCCCTGGATTTGACGATTTTCTAAAACATTAGCTAAAAGGCCTTTAGCCATTACATACGGAGGATTCACTTCTTCACCGGCAACCTCCATCCAAATCACTTCAGAGCGCGGCGAAAAATTCGCGCGTTGCGTTTGCACCGCATTGGATCTCGCTAATGTAAAAAACCGTCCGTCAGGGGCACGAAGGCCAATATCTCCACAATACGCGACCTTATCATTCCACAAATTCACATACCAGCTGTTCGCTTCGGAACCGACCTCAATATCAAACCAATGGTTAGCGTTCGTCCCATCAAAATCTTTTAATGTCACATCATACATGCGCAACACATACGCGCATTGACGCGCTTCATATCCGATTTCCTGAGCAACATTCTGAATAGCGTCCGGGGTGATCTCCCAATAAGCGTGGAGCCAGTAGGGGTCACGGACAATTAAGGTGAGCTGCGTTTGGTGATAACTTTCCGGCAACTCTTCGCTATCAACGAAAACAAATGATTCACCATTTGTTGTTTTTCCTGCTTGCCTTTTTGCCACTTGAAACTCCTTTAAAAATTAATATCTGTCTTCTGTCATCTGCCTTCTATCTTCTGTCTTCAGAATTAACTACTATAGATCGAAACAACTTCATCCACGATCGTATCCCAACCAAAAACATTCTCTGCTGTAATACGGCCATTTTTGCCCATCCAGCGTGCACGATCAAGGTCAGAAAACAATGTTCCGATTCCCCACGCGGCAGAATCAGGATCAGGGTTAATTTTCAAACCATTAACTTCATGCCAAACAATCTCTGACGGGCCGCCATTAACACTGGCCACAACCGGTTTACCCGCGCTCCAAGCCTCTAAAATAACAATTCCAAAAGGTTCATTCCGGCTTGGGACACACACACAATCACATGCTTTAAAAAGATCCACCAAGCGCCATCCGTTCAGATGCCCTAAAAACCGCGTGGCATGCGCGACACCCGAATGACGGGCATGGTCTTCAACCTGCCATCGCATAGATCCATCACCAACAAAAACAAATTTTGCATTTGGATAATACTTCAATATCGCCGGAATAGTTTCGACTAAAAGGTCTGGCCCTTTTTGCGTTACCATCCGTCCGGCAAAAAGGACTGTCGGATCCATTGGCCCGATGTCATACATCTTCTTAACATCTCCCGAATCAACCCAGCCATCAAAATTGCGATAACTTATACCGTTATAGATCACATCGACTTTTTCACCCGGCACGCTATATATCCACTCGACTTCTTTCTTTAAAGTTTTTGAAACAGCTATCACATGATCAGCACAATAAGCGGCACTCCATTCAATATGGCTGATTTTTTCGGAATTACCGCCATAAAAATTGTTTCCGCAACGCCCATATTCTGTTGAATGAATCGTAAAAATCGATTTGCGGGACCGGGCTTCCTTAATCCATGCTATCGCATTAGCGGTCATCCAGTCATGGGCATGAATAACATCAAAAGGCCCGCCATGATCTTCTGTCCGGAAAAATTCAAGCACAAATGACCGGCACATATTATTCATCTCTTCAACAAAATCCGAATCCGTGCCAAAGGGACAACGGTGATAATGAACACCCTCAATCTGTTCATAAAGAGCATGATCTTCCCGGCCCATACGCGTAAAAACATGGACATCATGTCCTTTACGCTCTAACGCGCAGGCAAGTTCTGTGACGTGGCTTGCTACGCCTCCGACATAAATAGAGTGTGCGGTTTCCCAGGAAAAAAGGGCTATTCTCATAATCTCATCCTTATACAGTGACTTCTTTTATAGAGTTACAGGAGCCAACCTCTGTGACAACGGTCTGGGGATTCGCAGGGTCTGTCCACCATTCATCATCAACTATAAATTTATACTCATAACGGCCCGGACGAAGCTTAACTCCCCCCCTCCAAAAGCCACTCTTATTGCGTTTTAAAGGAATTCCCTGTGAATCCCAGGCGTTAAAATCACCTGTCACACGAACTCTTTTTGCCTCAGGGGCCTTTAATTCGAAAGGTATCCTGTGAGGCTTTACGATTTCATCTGAAGAAACATTAAAAAACCGCGCAATCTTTCTAAGCATTGTCACGTTAAGCTCTCTTTTGTCTGACTCCCACATACAAACAGCCTGGCGGGAAACACCCAGCTTGTCAGCCATTTGACTTTGGGTTAATTTTTTATTTCTTCGTAATTCTTTAATTGTGGATCCAACCATAATTTTAAGTAAACTTTCCGTGTCATTTGTTCATCAACATGACACGCTCTGTTAACACGTCGAGAATTTCATTCTTCCATAACTTCCTCTCAAAAGAGACATTTACATAAAATTTGAAGAATAAAGCTATTTTATACATCTTCTTCGTTATGTCAAGTTTTTTATCCTGCCCTCCATTTATCAATATCACCGGTTAGTTGCTACACAAGGCGAATAGTGTGAGGTGTTTCACGCGCAGTTACGAAGCGAAGCGGAGTTGTTTGAGCACGGAACACCTCACACTATTCGCCTTGCGCAGCAACTAACCGGTTACCTATTAATAAAATGTTTTATTGATTGATTTTCTTTTTCGCAGTAGAATCAAAACATGAAAAAATACCAACTTTTAACATATATATTTTGCGCTGTCTTTTTTACCGG
>JAGLHE010000224.1 GCA_023143685.1 Candidatus Omnitrophota bacterium | reverse complement strand
CAGATTCCTTTTAAATCGCGAAACTTTACGTTACACAATGTGAGAGGGATTTCTCCAATATATAAAAGGCTTTGTCCATTTGTTTTTTTGTGACATTAAGGGCGGGCATAATTCGCAAGATATTGCCTTGTGTGCAATTGATAATAAGTCCTTGTTTGAAACACTCGTCAACAATTGATCCCCCCTCGACGTTAAGTTCAATGCCGATCATTAATCCTACCCCACGCACGTCGACAATGCAATTAAATTTTTCTTTTAATTCCGATAACTTCTCGAGGGCATACGCCCCTATTTTTTTTGTATTGGCAAGCATTTTATCACTATAGATCGCTTTAAACACTCCTAAAGCAGCCTTGCAAACAAGCGGACTGCCGCCAAACGTTGAGGCATGCATGCCGGGTTTAAAGGTCTCCGCGATTTCTTTTTTAGCAACCAGAGCACCAATGGGAAGCCCCCCGCCTAAAGCCTTGGCTAATGTCATTAAATCAGGTTTAACGCCAAATGTCTGAAAGCCATACATTTGTCCTGTGCGTCCGATCCCTGTCTGGACTTCATCAAAGATTAACAAAATATCTTTCTCGTCGCAAATTGCCCGGATTTCTTTGAGATATTCGGCTTGCGCGATATTTACGCCACCTTCCCCCTGAATAAGTTCGAGCATAATTGCGATTGTCTTACCGGTAAGGGCGTCTTTTAAAGCAGCTATGTCATTAAATGGAATTGTTTTGAACCCTTGAAGAAGCGGTGAGAACCCTTCATGGTATTTAGGCTGACCGGTGGCTGTTAATGCTCCCAATGTTCGGCCATGAAATGATTTCTCCATTGTGATGATTTCAAAACGTTCCCCTTTCCCGTAAGCACGCGCAAATTTAATCGCGGCTTCGCAGGCTTCCGCGCCGCTATTACAGAAAAAAACTTTGCCAGGAAAAGATGTGCGAATAATTTCTTTTGCCAGTTTAGCCTGGTTTGGGTGATAAAGGTTGTTTGGGATATGGATTAGTTTATCGATTTGATCACGTACCGCAGACATAACCTTTGGATGACAATGGCCAACGTTGTTGACACCCCACCCCGGGAAGAAATCAAGGTATGTTTTGCCGTTGATATCAACCAGCTTCATGCCTTTTCCTTTAACAAAAATAGCCGGAACACGTGTATAAGTGTTCAGGATGCAATCATCGTAAGTTTTGAAAATTTCACTTTTTTTCATTTTGGTTTTTTTGTTTTTCGAGTCACATGTCACGGTTTTACGATCTGTGTCCCGATCCCTTTATCGGTAAAAATTTCAAGAAGAAGCGCGTGACGCAATCGCGCGTCGATAATGTGAGATTTCTTAACACCTCCTGAAAGTGCTTCTAAACAAGAGTTGACTTTTGGGATCATCCCGCCTTTAATTATTTTCTTTTTAATGAGGCTCTTAACTTCTTCGTTATTTAAACTGGACAAAAAAGATTTTGGGTCGTCCTCTTTCTTCATGACACCTTGTACATTTGTAAGAAGCACAAATTTCTCTGCGTTTAAGGATGATGCAATAGCACTCGCCACTTCATCGGCATTAATGTTGTGAGGTTGTTTTTCGTCGCAGATTCCCATCGGTGCAATAACCGTAATCCGGCCCCGTTTTAGATGCTTTTCGATAGCTTCACGCTCAACATTTTTAATTGTCCCGACAAACCCCAACTCTTTTGATGCCTTCTTTTTAACCACATGCAGGATGTTTTCATGTCCTTTTAATCCTGTGACGTCCCCTTTGAGTTCTTTGATTTCAGCGACAATTTGCTTGTTAAGTTTTTCAAGTTCTTCTTTAACAATTTCCATTGTCGCCTTGTTTGTTACACGGATGCCTTCATGGAAGACCGCCTCAAGCCCTTTTTCCTTAAGGCGCGAACTGATATATGGCCCACCGCCATGCACAAGGATTGTTCTAATGCCGACATAACTTAAAAAAACAATATCTTCAAAAACATGTTTACGAACGCTTTCATCATTAAGGATACTGCCTCCATATTTGATCACAAAGACTTTATGTCGAAACGCGTGGATATACGGAATCGCTTCAATTAGAACGTTGGCTTTTTTTATGAATTTATCCATTATTAATTGTATTTTCCGTTGATGCGGATATATTCGTGCGACAAGTCTGATGTGTAAACTGTCGCGCAATGTTTCCCGGAGTTTAAATCAACGTTTATGGTAATATTTTTTTTTGCAAAAGAGCTGAACGTGACTTTCAGGTCCTCTTCTGTAATTTTTAACCCCAGAGATCCCACGGCGGCGGCTACACGCCCCCAGTTAGGGTTGCAACCAAAGGCCGCGGTTTTAACAAGGTTTGAGTTTGCTACTGCCATCGCAGCGGCTTTAGCTGCCTTAGCGGTTGGCGCGCTGATGATATTAACTTTAATAAACTTTGTCGCGCCCTCCCCATCCATCACAATTTTCTTTGCCATGTCCAAACAAACATATTCCAGGGCTTCATAGAATTTATCAAAATCTTTTCCGGCAGAGGTAATCGTTTTGTTTTTTGCCTGGCCGCTGGCCATTACTGTGACCATGTCATTGGTGCTCATACAGCCGTCAACTGTGATGCAGTTGAAAGATTTATCCGTCGCTTTTTTTAAGGCGAGTTTCAACATCTTTGGGCTAATTGCAACATCTGTTGTTACGAAAGCAAGCATGGTTGCCATATTCGGTTCGATCATTCCGGATCCTTTTGAACATGCCCCGATTGTGGCAGTTTTGCCATCAATCGATGTCTGGACAGCAATTTCTTTTGTGACTTTATCAGTTGTCAAAATACCTTTTGCAGCTAACAGCCCGGAGCGCATGCTTGTCCCCAGTCCGGCTACAAGTTTACCTGCTGCTTTGGCAATTTTTTTGTATGGCAAAGGTTTCCCGATGATTCCTGTCGAGGACACTAATACGTCAGATGCCTTTGCTCCGATTAAATCAGCAATGACTTCTGTCATGCTTTTTGCGTAGATAAGTCCAAAATTGCCGGTAAAACAGTTGGCATTGCCGCTATTAATAATAATAGCTTGTGCCTGATTGTTGCGAAGATGTTTTTGTGTCATAATAAGCGGAGCAGCCTTGATCGAGTTTTTCGTGAACACACCTGCTGTCGGAACAACCGTATCGCAGCTAATCAGAGTTAAATCCGGCTTGCCTGAACGTTTAATGCCGCAGCAAAGGCCGTTTGCTTTAAATCCTTTTGGTTTTGTGACCCCGCCTTTGATAGTTTTCATTTTTGGAATAGTCCCTGTGTTTCTTTGAAACCATACATGATATTCATGTTTTGAACCGCTTGCCCGGCAGCCCCTTTAATAAGATTATCGATAACGCTGGTGATAACAAGCATGTCTTTCTTTTTGCTTACCGCCAGGCCGATTTCACATATATTTGTTCCAACAACATTTTTGATTTGGGGTTGCGTGCCTTGCGTTAAAACACGGACAAAAGGTTCTGTTTTATAAAATTTGCTATACATTTTATGGATGCGGTCCAGGTTCATACGTTTGTTTAATTTGACATAAATTGTTTCCAATATACCATGATTAATCGGAAGCAGATGCGGTACAAACGTTATAGACATGGGTTTTTCAGCAATTAATGACAGGTATTGCTCAATTTCCGGAGTGTGTTGATGTTCAAGGACTTTGTATGCCTTAAAGTTTTCGTTAACCGCACAATACATGAGTTGCTTAGCAATTTTTTTGCCTGCGCCCGAGACACCTGATTTTGCGTCAATAATAATCAATTCAACAAGATTGGTGTGAATACTTGCCAGGGGTGCCAGGCCTAAAAGTGCAGCAGTTGGATAACACCCGGGATTAGCAATAAAGTTGGCTTTTTGAATTTTCGCGCGATAGATTTCCGGTAAGCCATAAATGGTTTTTGCTAAACGGCCGGCATCTTTATGTGCTTTGCCGTACCATTCCTCAAATTTTGCAGCCGACTTCAAGCGATAATCTCCACTAAGATCAATTACTCGAATTTTTTTCGCTAAAAGTTTGGGTGTTAATGTCATAGATGTTGTGTGAGGAACTGCCAAAAAAATCAACTCACACTTCAATGCTGCTTTTTTAAGGTCGAATTTTTTGCAAACAAGCGATGTTTGTCCTTTAAGTTCAGGCCAAATTTCGTCTAAAGATCCTTGTGTGTTATTTGCGCTGACATAGGTAACACAAACATCCGGATGATTCATAAGAATTTTAAAAGTCGCTAATCCCGAATATCCACTAATGCCAACAATTCCGACTTTAATCATGATTTACTCCGTTATTTTTTAATAATATATAGATGTTAATAGCGTTATATTACACTGAATCTCGTCAGTAATCAATAAATATTGGCTCTTTCTTGTTCAGGTTATAGAATTATCCCGCAGTCTTCGCCCTGCTTGGGCGGGTTCCAGGTTTGCGGGATTAATTCGTGTTTCTGACTTACCTCAAATCATGCACTCATTAAAAAAGCCTGCCTCTTTAAGGGAGACAGGCTTTAAAAATTCAATTTGTTGTCCAGGGTTATCGTTTAACCCATTGAAATTTCTTTCGTGCTCCCTTTTGTCCAGGTTTCTTTCTTTCCTTCATCCTTGAATCCCGCCTTAAAAAATCAGCTTTTTTTAATAGCGGTCTGGTCTCTGTATCAAATAAAACAAGAGCACGGGATAAGCCTAAACGGCAAGCTCCGGCTTGTCCGGAAGTTCCTCCGCCAGTGACACGTACTTGAACATCAAATTTGTTAAGTGTATTTGTCATTTTAAGCGGTTCAATGATATTAAGGCGATCTGTTTCACGCGCAAAATATTCCTCAAACGGACGTTTGTTGATCCGTATTTGACCGGTTCCCGGGATGAGATTAACACGCGCAACAGAACTTTTTCTCCGGCCCGTTGCTCCGTATTTGACCATTTCTACCATTATTTATCTTCCTCTCAAATTGATTGATCTAATGTTGTTATACGTCCAAAGGAATTGGCTTCTGTGCTTGATGAGGATGATTTTCATCAGCATAGATACGCACGCAGCTTCTTAAGGAGTTGCCTAGTTTTCCACTTGGGATCATTCTGTTAATTGCTAATCGTACAGCTTGTGTTGGTGCTTTTTCGAGTAGCTTCGCGAGTGTTACACTTTTTTGTCCGGAAGGATATCCTGAGTAACGTTGGTAAGTTTTTTGTTGCATTTTTTTACCGGTTACTTTGATTTTTCCAGCATTGATGATTATGACGCGATCCCCTGTATCAAGATGCGGGGTGAAAATTGCTTTATGCTTCCCGCGTAAGATCGTTGCCGCTTTAGTGGCAATTTTTCCAAGGATTTGGTTGTTCGCATCAATGATATAATATTTATGCTCGATTTCTTCTTTTTTTGGTATGTAAGTTTTGTTCATTTTCATAATGATTTTCCCGGTTTTTTTGCTTTTTGATTGCTCGCATCTATTTCATGGCCGTATAGGAATTTCGAAGAAATTATTATTGAAATTCCTATACTACAAATTAAGAATTTAAAGTATAACATTTCCGCATATATTGTCAATAAATTATTTAAAGTTTTTTTGATAAATTTTATCTAATGTCTCACTAGCCTGAAATTCGGGTTTAATATTCGACCTGTAGTAAACACAACCCTTTCGCGGGGGCGGTATCTCCTGCCAGAATGCGGTCTTTTTTTTGTAATATCTGATGGATACTTCCTTTTGGCATTTTCCCTGTTCCTACTGCAATGAGTGTTCCTGCAATATTGCGGACCATTTTATACAAAAATCCGTTGGCTGTAATATCAATGTAAATGAGATCTCCTTTTTTTTGGATTTTTGCATCATAAATTGTGCGGACAGTTTTTTTTGTCTTGCCGGTTTTGCGTAACGCAGTGTCAGAAGCCATAAAGGACCGGAAGTCTTTTTTGCCGACTAAGTTTTTAATGTCCTGTCGCATTGCTGTAACGTTAAGCGTATGTGGAAAATGCAGATAAAAATTTCGGTTTTGTGCAGAGCGTGCTTTGCGGTTAAGAATTGTGTAGCGATAAGTTTTTCGTTTTGCGCTGTATTGGGAGTGGAAATCTAAGGGCACCTCCTGGATATTGATAATGCTGATATCCGGCGGGAGGTTTGCATTAATTGCGTTTAAGATTTCGTTGTCCGATTTTTGCGTAGAAGTTTTGAAATTCGCAACTTGCCCTGACGCGTGAACACCACTGTCGGTACGGCCTGAGCCATACAGTCGGATACGTTTTTTAAATATGATTTTTAAGGCTTGTTCAATTTTACCCTGGATGGTTCGTTCATTTTGGGCTTGAACTTGCCATCCGTTGAACTTTGTTCCGTCATACTCAACGGTAAGTTTGAAATTCTTCATAAATCAGTGCTCATCTGTGCCGTTTACATCTGCGCTCATCAGTATTTTTCACATCTGCGTGCATCAGTGTTCTTTAATAAGCTCCTCCGCGATCTGTACGGCATTCAATGCCGCGCCTTTGCGCAGGTTATCAGATACAACCCATAAGTTAAGCCCATTTTCAATCGTATCGTCTTCACGAATACGGCCGACAAAGGTGTCGTCTTTGTTCTCGGACATCAAAGGCATTGGATATTCATTTTTTGTGATATCATCGATAATCTGGATGCCGGGCGCGTCTTTTAAAAGTTCGATCGCTTTTTCACGGGAGATCTTCTTCTCTGTCTCGATATTGATAGATTCCGAGTGGGCACGAATAACCGGAACGCGCACACATGTGGCAGTTACCTGAATATTGTCATCGCCCATGATTTTTTTTGTTTCAGTGACCATTTTGATCTCTTCTTTTGTATAGAGATTGCCTTGCGGTACATCAATGTGCGGGATCAGGTTGCGGAAGATCTGATGCTGAAATTTATTAACAGTCATATCCCCTTTTTCCTGGTTTATGAGTTCTTCCATCGCAGGAGTCCCTGCCCCGGAAACAGCCTGATAAGTTGAAACAACAACACGCTTGATTCTCGCAAAATCATGTAAAGGTTTTAAGGCCACGACCATCTGGATGGTTGAACAATTAGGGTTTGCGATAATCCCTTTGTGCTTTTGGATATCTTCCGGGTTGACTTCAGGAACAACCAGCGGGACTTCAGGGTCCATACGAAACTGGCTCGTATTGTCAATAACAACAGCACCCGCTTTAACCGCAGAAGGGGCAAATTCTTTGCTCAATGCAGCACCTGGTGAAAAAAGGCCAATATCGATGCCCTCAAAAGCATCATGGCTTAATTTAACAGCCTTGACTTCTTTGCCTTGAAATTGATAGACAGGGCATTGATCCGGATTGCCTGACATAGGACGCAATTCATTAACAGGGAAATCGCGTTGTTCTAAAATCTTAAGCATCTCCATGCCCACAGCGCCACGGATACCAACGATAGCAATATTATATTTTTTCATCTCTTAATTTATCCTCTGTTTTCTAGTTACCAGTCCTCTGTCTTTATAGCGCTTTGATAACTAAATCCCCGACTTCTGTTGTCGAGTATCCCATTTTCCCCGCGGCAAGACTTTTTAATTTTTTCCGGACAACGAATTTGGCAGCGTCCTCAACAGATTTGGCAGCTTGTTCTTCACCAAGTTGCTGCAGAAGCATAGCCAGGGAGCAAATAGCAGCCAGCGGATTAATAATATTCTGGCCGGTATATTTTGGTGCTGAGCCACCGATAGGTTCAAACATGGATACGCCTTGTGGGTTAATGTTGCCACCGGCAGCTAATCCCATGCCCCCCTGGATCATAGCACCCAGGTCTGTGATAATATCTCCGAACATATTGTCGGTAACAATAACATCAAACCACTCTGGATTTTTGACAAACCACATGGTTGTGGCATCTACATGGGCGTAGTCTGTTTTGACGTCTGGATATTCTTTGGCAATTTCGTAAAAGGTCCGTTCCCAAAGGTCAAAGGCATAGGTTAAAACATTGGTTTTGCCGCAAAGCGTCAGCTGTTTTTTCTTCCCATATTTTTGGGTGTAATCAAAGGCATAACGCAGGCATCGTTCCACGCCTTTGCGTGTGTTATAAGAAATTTGGGTGGCGACTTCTTTTTCTGTCCCTTTATTTTCAAAGCCCCCCATTCCTTTATAAAGGCCTTCGGAGTTTTCACGCACAACAACAAAATCAATGTCTTGTGGTTTTTTGCCTTTTAATGGACAGAATCTTTCATCATAAAGCTGGACAGGCCGCAAATTGATATATTGGTCCAAGTCAAAGCGGATTTTTAATAAAATGCCTTTTTCCAGAATTCCGGGTTTTACATCCGGGTGGCCAATGGCACCGAGATAAATGGAATCAAAGGTCCCAAGTTCTTCAATCGCGGACTCCGGCAGGATTTCGTTAGTCCGAAGATAACGGTCTCCTCCAAAATCGTAGTTAACGGTTTCGTATTTAAAATTATATTTTTGGGCAACGGCTTCAAGGACTTTTAATCCTTCATTTATAACTTCCGGGCCGGTTCCGTCCCCGGGAATCAGAGCAATTTTATAAGAGTTCATGGGTTTGTCTTTCTTGTGTGTAGCTGGTTGATAAACAATCTTTCTGCGGATAACGCGAGAGATTTTAATTATTCTTAAATTTTTTGACGATCAAAGACGCGTTGTGGCCGCCAAAACCAAGCGAATTTGACATCGCGGTGTTTACTTCAATTTCGCGGGCTGTGTTAGGAACATAGTCAAGATCACAATCCGGATCAGGTGTTTCATAGTTGATGGTAGGTGGAATGATGTTATCACGTAAGGCCTGAACGCAGGCGATCAATTCAATACCACCGGCAGCACCGAGTAAATGCCCTGTCATTGATTTGGTCGAGCTGACAGGAATGTTTTTGGCTTGTTCTTTGAAAACAGTTTTAATTGCCTGGGTCTCAACTTTGTCGTTGAGTTTTGTTGATGTTCCGTGAGCATTGATATAAGAAATATCGTTGGGTGTTAATCCCGCGTCTTTTATCGCAAGTTGCATTGCACGGGCAGCGCCATCACCACTGCTTTCAGGAGCTGTCGCGTGAAAGGCATCAGACGTTCTTCCATATCCAACAAGTTCCGCAATAATGTTTGCTCCGCGCGCTTGTGCGTGCTCCAGGCTTTCTAAAACAACAATACCGGCTCCCTCTCCCATGACAAATCCGTCACGGTTAAGGTCAAAGGGACGACTTGCTTTTCCAGGCTCGTCATTTCGTCGTGATAAGGCTTTGAGCGCGCAAAAACCACCGATTCCCAATATTGTTGTCGCGCTTTCTGTCCCACCGGCAATCATGACATCCGTATCACCATATTGAATCATCCGTGCCGCATCACCAATGGAATTTGTGGCTGATGCACAAGCAGTAACCACACAGATGGCTGGGCCTTTGGCGCCTGAATCGATAGAAACTTGACCGGCTGCTTCATTGATAATGATCCTCGGAATAAAAAACGGTGATAATTTTCTTGGGCCTCTATCAAGATATTTCTGGAACTCAACTTCCATGGTGTTGAGGCTTCCAACGCCTGAACCAATAATAACGCCAACACGTTCAGCATTGATGCTGCTCATATCTAATTTGGCATCAGCAACAGCTTCACGGGAAGCAACAACAGCATATTTAACGAATTTAGCTAAATGCCGGCTTTCTTTAACGTCAAAATGGTCAGCTGAGTTGAAGTCTTTAACTTGGCCGGAAATGCGGGAATTGAATTGACTGGCATCAAAGTGCGTAATCGCTGTAATGCCGTTTTTGCCATCAATAAGTGATTTCCAGAATTTTTCAACACCTGATCCTACAGGGGAAATAACCCCTTGGCCTGTAATAACAATACGTTTTTTTTTCATAGAATAATTTTTGTAATATAGATTATTAATCGGTAGTAGCTTCTCAAATATATAGGACTATATAGAAAGATTGCCCCGGTTTTTGTCGGGGCAATCGTAGATATCCTTTTTAGAAAAGCAGCTTTACTTGGCAGTTGCTTTTTCGTCAATGTACTTAACGGCATCACCAACAGTTGTCATTTTTTCAGCATCATCATCCGGGATTTCAACGCCGAATTCTTCTTCAAGGGCCATAATAAGCTCAACTGTATCTAAAGAATCCGCGCCAAGATCATCTATAAATGATGCTTGCGGTGTAACTTCTTCGGCTTTTACCCCAAGTTGTTCTGCAATTATTAATTTGATCTTCTCTTCAACTGCCATAAAATAGCCTCCTGTTTTTAACCTTTATTCAGGTTACATTGCCATTCCACCATCGACAACGATGGTTTGTCCTGTAATGTAATCGGCGTCACTGGATGCTAAAAACAAACAGGCGCCGGCAACATCTTGCGGGGTTCCAAGTGATCCTAAAGGAATGTTTTTGAAAATCGCTTCTTTCGCCTTATCACTTAATTTTTCTGTCATCTCAGTCTGGATAAAGCCGGGAGCAACCGCATTAGCGGTAATTCCTCGGGAAGCAAATTCTTTTGCAATGGACTTTGTAAAACCAATAATGCCAGCTTTGCTTGCGGCATAATTGGATTGTCCGGCATTCCCCACAATTCCAATGATCGAGGCAATATTAACGAACTTGCCTTTTTTGGCTTTCAACATCACCTTGCTGATAACTTTGGTGCAATTGAAAGTTCCTTTTAAATTAACTGTTAACACCGCATCCCATTCGTTTTCACTCATACGCAAGAGTAAATTATCCTTGGTAATGCCTGCGTTGTTAACTACTATATCAATCCGCTTATATTTGTCAAGAATTTTGTTAACCATTTCCTCGACGCTTTGCATGCTTGTTACGTCACAGGCAAGACTGCAGGATGAAAATCCCTGTTCATTGAGTTCCGTCGAGGTTGCCTCTGCCGATTCCGTGTTAATGTCAGAAATAATAACTGTCGCCCCCTCTTTCGCGAATGTTGTGGCGATTTCTTTGCCTATCCCTCGCGCTGATCCTGTGATGAGTGCCACTTGATCTTTTAATTTCATGGAAGACTCCAATTTGTTAAACCCGATTTTGCATTAAGGTTTAAAAGTTGATAAATAACGAAATTATAATATCAACATAAATAAATTTTGCAAGAGAAAAAATAGAAATCAATGGAAATCAAAGAGATTGAAAAGTGTGGGGATATTTTTAAAGAAATTCAATCTGGACATCAATCAGGCCTTTTTCAAGGGCAGAGATTTTTCGGAAGGCATTTTTGGTTAAGTCAATAATACGGCCCTTTTTTACGTAACGCTTGTGGGGCCCGCGATCATTAACGCGGACAACAATGGATTTACCATTATCGAGATTAGTGATTTTGATTTTTTTGTTAAATGGGACGTCCCAGAGTGCGCAGGTCATATCGCGATCATTGAAAATTTCGTTGTTCGCGGTCCGCTTATTGATGCCCGGTGATTGCTCTGAGTACCATGAGGCCTGACCTACACGAATAACCGTTGTCTTTACTTTAGGGGGATTGATATTGGCAAATGTCAATCCTCCTGTAATAAAGGAAGACAGGACGATAAGTGTAATTCTGAAGTTTCTGTTCATTTGGGTATTCATGATAGTTTTAAAAGATACCACATGAAACATATAATTTGCAAGGGGAAAACAAAACACGCTCTGTTGTAAGCTATTGCAACACAATATCTTGCAATTCAGCTAAATTTTTTTTTGCTGATTTTGATAAATTTTTCTAAAAGCAAGCTTTTTTGCGGAAATTCCCCCTCCCTTTTTCTGGTTAATCCAGGGCGGCAGGTTGTGAGATGGTTAATTTGGGGGATTTCTCGTCGATGAATTTGATGATAGAATTATTCGTGGAAATCAGCGTCTTCAAAGTCATTATGACGTCGAGCACTCGAAGAATGGATGTTTATGGCCCGGCCATCGCTCATCATATGTTGTATTTTTATTTTCACCCAGTGTTTTATGAGGGCTCTGGTGAGTGGAATAAGCAGGAAAAACCCGATTGCATCTGTAATGAATCCCGGCGTTAAAAGGACAATCCCTCCGGTAAAGATCATCAGGCCGTCAAGCATTGCATCTGTTGGCATATTTCCCTGATTTAAACTGTTTTGGATGTTGCGCATGACCGTAAAGCCCTGATATCTGGCTAAGGAGGCGCCCACAATTCCGGTTAGGATGATCAGGGATATGGTGTTGCCCAAGCCGATATATGCCCCTACATGAATCAAGACAGCTAATTCGATGGCCGGTAAAATGGTAAATAGTAATATAAGGTATGTGAGCATTTTATAACCGCGAAACTACGCGAAACATTACGCTAAACTACGCGAAAAGATGAGCTGTAGTCTGACGCAGTATTAACTCCTTTTCCTCTCCATTTCGACTCCGACGGTGTTGGCGGAATTGAGAGCGTTGGGTTTATCTATCAGGACGCGCGCAGATAGCACCTTGGGGTCTTCTAATACAATAGAAAGAACGCGATCTGTTAATGTTTCGAGTAGCTGGAATTTAGCATTCTTCACAAAGTTAATGATTTTTTGTTCTAAAAGCTGATAATCAACTGCGTCATTGAGCTCGTCACTTGTTGCTGCTTTTGTCGCGTCATATTCAAAGGAAATATTGATTGCAATATCCTGAAGATTTTTACGTTCATCAGGATTTGTTCCGATAATTGCTTGTAGTTTTAAATCATTGATATGGATAATAGCCATGTGGTCAATTTCCTCACGTCTTTCTATCGGATCAAGCTCAAGAATTCGGACCGGGTTGAGTTTTCGCTGCGGAATTTTCCAAGCATGCAAGAGGTTTTCATCAGTGAATTTTGTTTTTCAACACCGCGCATCATCATACAAAGATGCTGGGCTTCAATAACCACAGCCACTCCTTGCGCGTCGGTATATTTTAAGATTGTTTCAGCAATTTGTTTTGTGAGGTTTTCTTGCACCTGAAGCCGCCGGGCAAAGACATCTACAATACGCGCGAGTTTGGAAAGCCCGATAATTTTTCCGTTCGGGAGATACCCGATATGACATTTACCAAAAAATGGCAGCAGGTGGTGTTCGCACAAGGAGTACATTTCAATATCTTTGACAATAATCATTTCATCATTGTCGGATTCGAAAACCGCGCCATTGATGACAGCATCAATATCATCGCGGTACCCTTTTGTTAAATATTGAAAAGCCTTGGCAGCCCGCTGAGGTGTTTTTGCAAGGCCGTCACGGGTAAGGTCTTCCCCGATTTTTTCTAATAACTGTTTAAAAAATTCATCCATTTATTTCACCTTCCTCTTATCAATTTAACAGGCGCATAATATCACAGGGAAAAAATGATGTCAAACAGAACACAAACGCCGAATTAATGTCGACGTGTACCAGATTAGTTTTCCCTTCAATGTATCATTGGTGGGATCCTAATGCAAAATCCGGGTTAAAGGCTGAAGATGTAGTCAAGTCGAGACCCCCGAATTCTTAATTTTTTACCTTATTTCCAGAACCGCTTCAACCCCCAACTCACGGCCATCAGACCAACATAAAGCAACGCCGCATAGACGATCACGACCAACATATACCCGGCAAAAGAAGGGGCAACAATCCACTCGCCTTCGGTCAGGCCCATCCGGCGAAGTAAATCCATCCAGGGCGCGATCAGCCAAAACACAGGAATAGCCAAGACCCCGATGACCGATTCCATCCATCCAGGGATTGTTAAGCTTATTAAAAAAATCAATGCATAGACGAGTACCGCATACGCGACAAAGCCGGCTGTTATCCACACTTTTACTTTTTGTTTTACCATATTTCATTGCTCCTATTATTTTTATCCACCAGAAGACGTCGGCTCATCAGCTAACGCGTTTAAGAAAAAAATGGTGTCGTTTCTCACAAAACACTGAAAACACGTTAGTTATGGTTAATTCCAATGTCTTGGGGTACAATCACTTCTGATTTAATTATAAACTATTCAAATAAAATACTTTATGAGAAACGACACTATTTGTTCTATCACAAAACACTGAAAACACGTTAGTTATGGTTAATTCCAATGTCTTGGGGTACAATCACTTCTGATTTAATTATAAACTATTCAAATAAAATACTTTATGAGAAACGACACTATTTGTTCTAGCAAAATCAAAATTTAT
Organism: Candidatus Omnitrophota bacterium; assembly: GCA_023143685.1. GTDB lineage: Bacteria > Omnitrophota > Gorgyraeia > Zapsychrales > JANLHA01 > JAGLHE01. Next base: position 8,346 of record JAGLHE010000224.1, on the reverse strand, counting down.
TTGAGACCAAATGATTTCTTTTGCATCTTTATCATTATGCTCGATGCGTCCTTCTAAAAAATATGATAAGTCTGCAGGTAAAAATAATCCCTTGTAGTTATCGTCTCTAAAATCGACCAAATTTAAAATATCTGTTGCCCTAAATTTGACAACTGAAACGCTTTTTCCTTTATAAGGCCTAGATTCAACGATAGCGGTTTCTAAATCTGTAGCCAAATACAAGCACCCCATTCCAGAAGCGTGCACTCTTCCTTTCCCTCTTTTTCTGCGCGGTGGGATACCCATATCCTTACCAACATAAGGTTTTTGCGGTAAAACCATTTCCCTATCCGTCTTCCTCTCTTGCCCTCCACTTCGTGCTCGAAAAAAATTCATCCCTCTATCGAACTTTTTAATTTTTACTCTATCAGCTTTAACAATTTCCTTTAAAAATTTATGCGTTTTTCTAGACCAAAACCATCTAGGGCGACGAATTACCTCATCTTTAAACAGATACCAATCGAAAAGTTTTATAAAATTGCTCATAATCTTATCCAATTATCATTAAATCTATCCCTAAACTCATCAATCACTTCCTCAAATCGAGTAAAACCCTCTTGCCTCATCTGTCTGGCAAACTCCGTGCTTTTTTCCGTCCCGACAATAGCTGACCAATAATAACTCACCATCCCCACTGCATCACGTTGCTTAAGCCGCATGATTGTATAATTGACCCCGTTCTTAAGCTCTTTTGAAGCCTGAGGAGAACTTAAAATTGGATCAAAAACATTCTGTGATAAAAAATCCAGGATCTCTTCTTCTTTAGTCATAAAACATTCCCCTTACTTAGCAGCAAATAGCTTATTTAATAATTCCTGACTGATACGATAATCTTTTAAACCACCTACATTCTTTGGCACATTATTCACATCTTCCTTCTTGATTAAATATATTCTTGATTTATCAAGAAGAACGTTCTCTCCGTCACCAACAAGGGCGACTATGGCTAACAGATGATACTTCGTTCTTGTGGACGGCGGATTAAATGTTTTCTTCCTGGTTGTTTTTACTTGTATACATTTAATACTCTTTCCCTTGATAGCAATAAGATCATTCCCAGTATCCTTGAGAGGGGGCGCTGCTTGAATACCATATTGAAGAAGTCGCAATTGAACAAATAATTCTCCAAAAGCTCCCGTCACCATTCTCTCAGGAATCGAATTTGCCATACCACCCCCTTTATTATTTCCAACTCAAAAATTCCTGGCTCTTAAATCACTTTTACAGTTTTTGAATCTTCTAATATTTTTCCCTTCAAGGATAAAATATGACCATTTTGATGACTTGAAAACCTTGAATATTTTTTAATAATCCCAATGGGCATTTTCCACATCTCTTTAATGGAAAAATCTGCACTGAACATCACAGCAACGAGGAAATCAAAAGGTTTCTTTTCAATATTTCGGATCACTCCAAGCTGTGTGGATTTATTTCTTTCTGTGTGTCTCCGAGCCTTAATCTGATACCTCTTCTTCTTAGAATCAACAGCATCATAACCTTTTTGTGAATTTCTAACCAGCTCCAACTTAAGCTTCTTGGCAACAACGTATTCCCCATAATCCGCGACGGGATTATTCGTTGTTCTAACAAGACCCCTCTCATACAGCTCTTCAATGAGCAACGCATATAAAGATAGCAGCTCAAATTCAGAAAATTTTTCCAGTTTATTTTTCATGAACAGATTTATCTGCACCAAGATTGCTCGAATTAATCAAATACCTACCGGCAACAAGTGTACTAACAACCAGAAAAACCATTCCGATTAAAACACCTGAAATGACAGCTTTTATAACGTCTATTTGCAGAAACTCCCAATAAGAAAAAATCGCAAACCCAGCAAAAGAAGAAACCAACAACGCAACTCCCCCGATCATTAACGTCTGAGTGCTTCTCCATTTAAATGCCGAAAAATCAGTATTCAAATACATTTGATTCTTCGCCAAAAAATCCTTACTTTCAGATTCAATCAAAAACTTTCTCAAGGAATTAACCTGCCTAACTGGATATATGTAGTAAAGCCTATTTTGAACCATCGATACAAAAACCAGAAAAAGCCCAAGACAAACTACCCCACATATCAAACTAACAGCAAGCCAAAAAACACCATCTACAGCTCCGAATATTCCATGCAACGCGAGAATTCCTGCAGAAACTGAAGAACTAATTGTAATAGAGAACTTCAATAAAGAAAGTTGACGCTCATCATAAAAGCGAAGCTGAGCAAAACACTCTTCATATTCTTTGTAAAGAAATTCATTCATGCTATGTGCCCCTTTAATTTCTTAAACTCCAACTCCCCCAAGGATTTCTGATTTAATTTGGCTGAAGCAATTTGTCACAACCTCTATTTCTCCTGAATCCAAAACACCAAGGTAAATATCTCCATCCGACCTGGTAGTTAGGACCTTTCTGCTTTGCATTATACCATTAATTTTTATTTCCTCATCATTCGTTCTCTGAGTATACCAGGAAGTATTAGCTGTATTCTGATTCTGATCATCAATCGGTTTATCAGAGATAATGCATAACAAAGGTTTTTCTCCGAATAATTCCATCAGCTCTTCAGAGCACCCGTTGATACGTCCATGGTGAGGCACCTTCAAGATGGTAGTGCCCTCTACAAATTTCTTGAACGCGTCGGCTTTATTTGATTCTAAAATTTGACGCACACCTTTCGCGGTCATATCGCCAGTGAACAAAACTTTATGTCCTGAGAATGAAATTGAAGAAAACCAACTCCAATCATTTAAATCCATCTTCTCATCAAAACCAAAAAACCTATCACACGCTACCAAACAATCTGGCTTTGCTTGCGCAACCTTATCACGACTTTCATCATACGGACCGACATACTTATTGACGACTTCAACAAATTTCTTCACCGCACCTTCTCTATCCTTTCGTGAATCAATCTTATCACTTATCTTATCAATGCAACTACCGTACGCACCCACAAGCCAAGTAAACTTTATATCATCACATATTGCCTCAATATCTGAGATATGATCCCCATGCGGATGGGAAATTACAAGCTTATCTAATTGAGAAACATTATAATGCCTTAACAATCTAGATGGCCAATTTTGATCGCCCCCACAGTCAATCATCATTTTGGCACCATTAGGTAGTTCCAAGTAAGAACAATCTCCATGCCCAACGTCTAAAAAATAAATCGTAAATTTTGACATTTTTCATACCTCCTCTTATTCCTTTAATTTGCAATTTTATTTATTCATCAAGAACACAACAATAAAAAAGCGCCACCTCCTTTCAAAAAATTTTAATAAAACCTTGCAAAGAGATAACGCTTTGATAAAATATAGCTAGTTCAATTCAAGCAAATCTCCTGAGGTTTGCTTATGTTATAAAGACGCAGTGGGGCTCAACCATTGCGTCTTTTTCTTTACTGATCTACATCATTTTTTCTCCCTAATATTTTTACAACAACCCCTTGAACTTGAAAATCCCTCTCAAGGAAGATAGGGTTGTGTTCCTTGTTATTTGAAACAGGATTAAGAATTATATAATCATTAGATATACACAACCTTTTTATGGTCGCTTCATCATCGATCAACGCGACAATATCCTGCCCATTATCTGCTACCGGCTGCTGACGGATTAAGATCAAATCCCCGTCACTAATTCCAGCCCCATTCATACTATCTCCTTTTGCCCGAAGAACAAAATAACTATATGGTGCTTTTGCTATCTTTTCAGACACAGACACATAGTCATCAATGTTTTGCTCTGCGAGCAACGGAAGTCCACAAGCAACACTTCCAACGATAGGAACCTTTATTGTTCTTGCATTAACCTCTGGATTTGGAAGATTTCGTAATACCTGAATATTCCGAGCTCCTTTACCACGCCTAACAAAACCTGCTTCTTCCAAGTATTCTAAATATTGACTGACAGTACGAGGAGAACGAAGTTGCATTATTTCTTGCAATTCTCTAAATGTCGGTGAACGCCCCTCTCTGTCAATATAATTAGCCAGTTCGTTCAAAAATCTTTTTTGTTTTTTGGTTAGCTTGCTTTTCATGCATACAATTATACATAAATTTGATGCACGGTCAAGGAGTTTCTAGCACTCACATGATTGAAGTGCTAATACATTTTCTTCCGTGGCTATACCGTGGCTACACGGGGGCTAAAAGGTGGGATTTCAGACAAACGCAGACAAATGGACTATAAACCAAAAACCCTACTCTCCTCGACGGAAAATAGGGTTTTAAATTGGTTGCGGGGACTAGATTTGAACTAGTGACCTTCATATATGTAATACTCCTACCAATTCTTTCCAACAGAGCCTTTCTTTGATAGAAAGTAAGGAGAGAATTTCTAAAGGAGTCAACTCAAAGGGTAACGCTTAGACCTTCACGCACTTCGAGTGCTTTAACCTGTTTGCCCCCTTTGAGTTGAACTGCCGGAACAATTCATTAGAAAGCTGCACTTCGAGTGCCCATATATGGACATTGCCGGTAATGCTCCCCTGGCTCCTTTAGGTCAATTAACTATCAAAAAAGGAGATCACTGTGAATTTAATATTTATCGGAATCGACTGGGCAGATCAAAAACATGATATTTGTATTACGGATCACAACAGGTTACGAGGGAGAGGTACAAATGATGTTAGTGCTTAAATTGGAATAGATTACAAACTTGCAGTTTTCTTTCGTGGCTTATTCGTGGCAATCAACTAACACTCAACGATAGTTCATGCTGCTTATTCTCTAAATCCCTATCAGTAGTATTTTTATATCGAGAATATTTCATTCCATACGGCTCTTGCCTAGTCACCTTTCCCAGGTGGAAATCCAAAATAGTCTTACCCGCAACATACCCAAGTCCAACCGGCACTGCATTCCCGATCTGCTTATATTTCTCAAGAATATTCCCCGACAATTCCCAGCTATGAGGAAATTGCTGAATCACCTTATATTCCTGAACACTTAACGGCCTTAACTTTGTCGGATGACAAAGATCTGTTGCCGGCATATTTGGCCGTGTAACTATCGTTGGAGAAGGTGCATCCCAAGCCAACCTACGATAAAACCCTGTCTTCCCTCCGCCAAGATGGTAAGACGACCCCATCGCCTCTTCCTGCAACTCTTCAGGAAGACTCCTCCAATGCTGACCAGCTTTCAACAACCTGTAATATTTTTTCCTTTTATCACTAAAAGTTACAAATTCATGCTTCTCCCCATTTAAATTCTTAAATGCTTCCCGAACGCTAACCCATTTCTTACCCGTTAATAGACCGTCCTCAGAATGAGTTGGTTGCGGCAAAGGTATACGCTCGGAACCCTTATTACCAAAAAAGATCATCCTCTCCCTCTTCTGAGGAACACCATAATTAGCGCTATTAAATAAAGCAAAACTCACCGTATAGCCGGCCTTATTAAACAACTCCAAGATAGAACGCAAGGCACTCCCCGGCTGTTCCTCAAATACTTTTACCTTTTTCTCCTTTTCAACAGGATTAATCGCAGCCGACAAAAGACCCCGAACATTTTCCATAATAAAATACTCCGGCTCAATCTCTAAGACCTTCTTGGCATACTCTAAAATACAATTTCCCCTTGTATCTTGTAAAGATTTCCGAGAACCGGCTGTACTAAAAGCTTGACATGGAGGGCCTCCATGAACCAAGAAAACATCACCCTTCTTTAGTCCCGCAACTTCTAGTATTTCTTTCGTTGTCAAAGCTTCTATCCCAGACTGAAGGACAGGTAATTCAGGACGATTTAATCGAATCGTATCACAACAATGCTTATCGTTATCTACACAGACCCGTATATCAATACCTGCCTTCTCGATACCAATATCTAGCCCCATCGCGCCAGAAAAGAATGAAATTGCTTTATACTTCATTAAATATATTCCTCTAAGATTTTATTAATCGGTTCATCCCCATGCTTGTCCTGCCAAACTTTTGTAAATTCATCCACCTTATCCTCAATCAATTTTATATAACTAGTACGCATCTCTTTTTTTGTCGCAATATCAATAATGTCAATTACCTTAACGTGATAATTCTTAGTCTCAGATATAAAATCCCAAAGATCCCTCCCCATCTTTATCTTTGCCGAAGCGTCCTTTAAATTTCCCAATATTTGTTGGGAAACACTATCCTTTCGACCATAAGTCATCCCCAAAAGCCCAACACAACCCTTCTTCTCAATCTCGACAATAACTTTATTGAGACTTTCAACCATATCTACGTTCATCGTGTTCGGGCCACTCTTGATTTGCAAACAATACGTTTTCCCTTGATATTTCTTAACTAAGTCTGGCTCTCTGCCCTTAATCCCAATCTTGAAATCTTCAAGCTCACACCCGCTAAATTTCAACATCCTCTCGACCATCGATCCCCACGATGTTACGACGGATCGAGTAACGGATTGATAAATATTAAATCGAATAATATCAGCTGGGGTCTGCAACACGAGGACTTTTGCTAATAAGGGATTAATCTCAATATCATCAAGCTGCATTCGCTGCAAAGATACAACTTGATTCCGTATAAACTGTTTTGCTAGGAAATAAATCCAGACCTCCGTAATCTTCAAGCCCGAAGGTAATTCTTTCTTAGCCAATAATAAATCTTTTATCTTATCGTCATTCAGTATGCTCTTACCTTTTGAATTAACGACTTTCGACAAATCTTTCACGCTAGCTTTTATAAAATCATCAAACGAATCAAAGTACTCTGCCAATGCCCCTGCAGTTGTCTTTCCAATACCATCAACTAGCAGGCTGATTTCATAAATGAATTCTTTTTCATATTCTTTCAATAATTCTGCGCGCATACATCCTCTATTCTCATTTTTATTTATTCTATCTTGATAATAAAGTAAAGACAAGGTTGAACTTCTTATTTTCATCAAACCGCGTGCTAACTCTTGGGCCTCAAAAACAAATTGCCGTTGCCAATAATCATCCCTAATTTCCAACAAAGCATCTCCCATAAGAAACCTCCTTAAATTTTAATAACATACAACTTAAAATATAGGGGTAATTACAAGGGGTTATTTTTATACCACTCATTTGTGTGCATGTCAAACTTTTTCTCCATTCCCACCTAAATTATCTAACGTCTGAACAGCTTTGAGCTTATGCCCACAGTCGAGGTGCGAAGGGAAAAGGGGTCAAGTCTACCTTCTTCCAACACCATCACCACAAAAAAAGCCCTGAAGATTTTTCTCCAGGGCTTTTTAAAACATAAAATTTTATTTAAACTATTTCTTCGCAACCTTTTTGGCAGCTTTCTTTTTGGTGGCCTTTTTCTTCACTGACGCTTTTGGGGCTATTTTTTTCACTTTTTTCTTTTTCGTTTTAGCAGCAACTTTTTTCGCCTTTTCTTTCTTCACGCCTGCTTTCTTTTTCTTTACCTGCAAAGCACTGTATTTTGCCGGCACATGATACTTCATCCACCCCTCTGAATAAAGACGCAACCACTCATCTGTTGCCCGTTCGATCCCAATGCTGTATCCGGCCTTTTGACTTTCAATCCACAAATGCCGATTAATCTCTTCGATAACCTGTTTATTCTTTAGAAGCTCTCTGATGTCTTCAATCTTCATCTCTCCTCCTTCACGGTAGTCCGATTTGACTAAATATTTTTATAAATCCTTTTCCCTCTACAGCTTAACTTTAATTGTGATGAAATTATACTCCATTTTTATTGAAATGCAAAATAATTTTTATCAATTCCTATTTTCTCCCAAATTCTCTGTTTTCCCACCGTCTCTCGTCAACAACATGTCACGCTACAACACTTGTATTTTGCCAGTAACAAAAAAATCCTCAATAAAGACTAGCCTGCCGGATTTTTCCTTCCAACCTGAGACAAAATTATACCAACTTCATACAACAACACCAATGGAACCGTCATAAACATTTGTGTCACCACATCCGGAGGTGTTAAGAATGCACTAAAAATTAATATTCCCAAAAATACATGCCGCCGTTTTTGTTTTAACCCCTCCGGTGACACTATTCCAACTCTTGTCAAAAAAATAACAACTAACGGTAACTCAAAAACAACGCCACACCCGAGCATCAACCCGGCAACAAACGAAATATATTTATCCACCGAAATCATCGGGACCAGGACAGGACTCGCGAACCCTAACAAAAAATGAAAAACTATCGGAACCATACCCTGATAAGCGAACACAATCCCTACTAAAAAAAGCACGACAGATAATGGCCCAAAGACAAGAATACGCTTCTTTTCCGATGGCATAAGGCCAACAGCCACAAACCGCCAGGCCTGATAAAAAACAACCGGCAAAGACAAAA
>JAGLHE010000223.1 GCA_023143685.1 Candidatus Omnitrophota bacterium | reverse complement strand
TAATTGCAGCGAATATACCGCCGATGATAAATATAAATTTGTTATAATTACTTTTAATCCACACTCGGCGCGTATAAAGGAAAACGACTGCCAGGGATAAAATAGTCAATCCAGTAGCAGCATATAGCGAACGCTGCTGACAAAAAATAACCGCCAAAATATTTAATATTAGAAAAACTGAAAAGAGTATTTTTTTCCATCTGGACTGTGAATAAATAAGTGTTAGTAGTGAAAAAGGAATGGCAAATTGAGCAATATGGATGTGTTCAGAGACAATACGGAAAAGTACAACCATGGTTCTGTATTTTGTAACGGCACTTATGAACTGAAAACTGACAAAAATCGAAGAAATAAGCAAAATCATATAAAACCATCTAATTTTATGTTTTAAAGGAGAATATATAAAGATAAAGTATCCCAAAAAAAATGATGCTGGCATAAAGTTATAAAGAAGCACCTTAGGGTTATATGATCGTAATAGTCCATTTATTAAAGCCAACGACATAGCACACAAAAATATTAGTACAGCAATATCCATTTGATTGAATTTAACAACTACACTATTTTTACATAAATAGATTATCCAATAAATGACCAATAATCCAAAAAGTGGATAAGCTATATACCAGGTAAAACCAATCGGCATACCAGGAAAATTACCGAGATATTCAAGCATCGGTAAAGCTGAAATGTACAAAGCAAGAACCAGAAAGATTTTTTCAATTGAGAATGCAGTATATAATAAAAAGACAAGACCTAAAAGAGTACCAATTGCTAAGGTAATTTTACCATCTGCAAAAAGAAAAATTAGTGCAATTTGAAGAACAAAAGACAGAAAAATTATGAATCTTACATCCTTATACATTATGATATTCTGATAGGATAACTTATTTGGGGTAATGGAACTAAGGCTCTCTGCTGGTAAAAACTTTTTTTAGAAAATTTTTCAGTTCTTTAATATCATGAGATATATTTGTTTTAAATTTCACTGCATAAGTGTGTTTTTCCGGGTGCATATCAATATCTGCGAGGTAATCAAGAAAGAATACAAGCGGGATATTTGCAACGATACCTAAGAAAAATGCAAATACTACAATGAGCGATCTCTTAGGATAGCTTTTCCTTTCGGGTACCCCCGCTTTATCAAGAAATTGAACTGTTGGAGTATCTTTTAACTCCATAATTTTGGCTTGTTCATATTGTTGAGTAAGTAATTCATAGATTGCTATTTGTACTGTAACCTCACGCAGTAAGCGTGCATATTCTAAAGAAACCTGAGGAAGTTCAGTAAATGGTACAGCAAAGCCTGCACCAAATTCATTGATATTTTGTTCATTGCCTCCACTCTCAATTTTTGCGAGTTGTTTTTTTAGTTCTCGTAACTGATTATTGATATTTGTTATATACGGGTTACTGATGCCCGTTGAGGACCCAAAGGCACCCTTCTTTACTTCGAGTAATATCATTTCGCTTCTTAGCTTGGCAAATGTTTCAATCGCACTTTGTATTTCGAGATCAAGAGCCACTGTACGATGTTTTTCCTGAAATTCTCGTAACATTTCTTCTGCTTTTGTGAGCGAATCCTCGGTTTCTTCTAATCTTTTCTCAATAAAAATCCGGTATCTTTTACCCAGAGTTGTTGCTGTTTCTGTATTGAATTTATCAAGTTCTTCGACATAAGAATTAGCAATATTCGTTGCCAGATACTTGTCCTTATATGTAATACTTATCGAAACAATACCTTCTGGAGTGATGTCAACTTTGGTGATTTCATCCAATATTTTGTAGGCATCATGCATTGTCTTTGCTTCAAAAACACTCTTAAGGTCGTATTTTGCAATAATTTCACGTTTGATCTTGCTGCTTTGCATTATCGCGGCATAGAGATCAGACGGTGTTGAAACTCCTGGGACCATACCGCCAAGCATACCTGAAATATTGCCTGATAGCATAGCCGGCATGAAACCAAACATTGCTTCTTGCTCAGGATTAGGAGGTAGCATAGTTGCCGTTGATGTAAACTTTTGAGGTAGGAGGAGACTTATGATTACTGCGGTTAGTGCAATAATGATAACATTTCGGAGGATCAATTTTCTGTGCTTGAAGATCGTATCAAGATAATCCCCCAACGACGATTCCTTCTTTTTAATCATGGTCAAAGCAGATTATAATCAGATACGAGTATTTGTCAATAAAGTATTTTAGGCTTTAGAGCGAAATATGAAATGTAATTCTAATCCCTTTTACTTGACTTTTCAGGTTAAATGAGTATTTTTAGTGAAATGGAGTTAATATTAAAGTTGATCAGATATTATTTTGATTATTTCAGTATTAATCATTGACCTGATAATCACTGACCTCAAAAGAAAGTCATATGATTGATTATTTAAAAAAATCCCTTGTTACTTACGCTAGCCAGATTTTACGACTTCTCCTTGTGGTTGGTAGCAATATTATCATTGCACGATATTTAGGCCCCTCAGGTAAAGGTATTCTAACATTAATAATGAGTTTTCTGTCTATTGTAGTCATGCTTGGAATGGTTGGGCTCGATGAGGCCAATGTATATTTTATAAGCAGCAAAAAAACGTCCCATAGAATAGTTTTTACACATGCCTTGTATCAAAGTATCGTACTATCCGGTCTATGTTTAGTGATTTTTGTAATTCTTAGAGATTGGATGCTTCATAATGTCCTAAAAGGCATAACTCTGCAATATTTCTATATTCTGCTGGTTCTTATCCCTTTTTATTCTTTTAATCAACATACCAGAACTATGTTACTAGGACATAAATCAATATACTCCTTTAATTTATATGTAATAGCACAATTTCTGATTTTATTCATTATGCATTTGGTTTTTATCCCAATATATGGGCTATTTGGTGGCGTACTTTCAATTATAGTAACC